>NZ_OZ038523.1:0-147500 GCF_964036595.1 Tenacibaculum sp. 190524A05c
CACACCAAACGCTGACTTTAACGGAACAGACAGTTTCACATATACGATCACAGATGCTGATGGAGATACGGATACAGCAACTGTTGTAATTACTGTTATTGGAGTTCCTGATGCACCTATCGCAGTTGATGATACAGCGACGGTATACGAAGATGATATGGTTGATATTGATATCACTGCAAACGATAGTGATGTTCCTACAGATGGTACATTAACAGTTACAGATCCATCTAATGGTACAGTTACTATTAATGACGGAGGAACGCCAGATGATCCAAGTGATGATATTGTAACGTATATACCAGATGCTGATTTTAATGGTACAGATACATTCAATTATACAATTTGTGACAATGCAAGTCCGGCCAATTGTACAACAGCAACGGTTACGATTACAGTAGTTCCAACACCAGATGCAGTTGATGATACAGCAACGGTTGCTGAAGATAGTTCAGTGGATATCGATGTTACAGATAACGATAATGATGTTCCTACTGATGGTACATTAGATGTATCGAATCCAACTAATGGAACAGTTACTATTAATGATGGAGGTACACCAGATGATCCAAGTGATGATATTGTAACGTATATACCAGATGCTGATTTTAATGGTACAGATACCTTTACATATACTATTTGTGATAATGAGAGTCCAGCAAATTGCTCAACTGCAACTGTAACAGTAACTATTGCATCTGCAGATGATGCACCTATTGCAGTAGATGATACAGCTACGGTATACGAAGATGATATGGTTGATATTGATATCACTGCAAACGATAGTGATGTTCCTACTGATGGAACATTAACAGTTACAGATCCAGCTAATGGAACGGTAACAATTGACGATGGAGGAACACCAAATGATCCAAGTGACGATATCGTAACATATATACCAGATGCTGATTTTAATGGTATAGACACATTCAATTATACTGTTTGTGATAATGCGAGTCCAGCTAATTGTACAACAGCAACGGTTACAATAACAGTAATTCCAACACCGGATGCAGTTGATGATACAGCGACAGTATCTGAGGATGATATGGTAGATATTGATGTTACGGATAATGATAATGATGTTCCAAGTGATGGTACATTAGATGTATCAGATCCTGCTAACGGTACAGTAACAATTGATGACGGAGGAACACCAGATGACCCGAGTGATGATATTATTACATACATACCAGATGCTGACTTTAACGGAACAGATACGTTTACGTATACAATTTGTGATAATGCATCACCAGCAAACTGTTCTACAGCTACAGTTACAATAACGGTAACACCAGCAGATGAATTACCAGTTGCAGTTGATGATACAGCAACGGTTGCAGAGGATAGCATGGTAGATATAGATATTACTGCGAATGATGAAAATCTTCCGAATGATGGAACATTAGATGTAACAGACCCAGCTAATGGTACTGTAACAATTGATGATGGAGGAACACCAGATGATCCGAGTGATGATATTATAACGTATATACCAGATGCAGACTTCAATGGAACGGATACATTTACATATACAATATGTGATAACGCATCACCAGCAAACTGTACAACGGCTACTGTTACTATTACAGTAATTCCGACTCCAGATGCAGTAGATGATACAGCAACTACAAATGCAGGTGAAGATGTGAACATAGATGTAACAGATAATGATAATGATGTTCCAGATGACGGTACTATTGATGTAACAGACCCTGGAGATGGTACAGTTGATGTTGATGATAATGGTACACCAGATGATCCAAGTGATGATATTATTATCTATACTCCAAATGATGGATTTACAGGTACAGATACATTTACATATACTATTTGTGATAATTTAGTTCCACAAAATTGTAGTACTGCTACGGTGACTGTATTTGTCGAAGATCAGTGTTTAACGGTTTATAACGAATTTAGTCCAAATGAAGATGGAGTAAATGATTTCTTAAGAATCAATTGTATCGAGAATTATCCGAACAATACGTTAGAGATTTTTAATAGATGGGGTAACACTGTTTATAAGGTAAGAGGTTATAATAATGACGATTCTGATAGAAGATTTGAAGGAATCTCTAATGGAAGAGCAACAATCCAGACTGATGATAAGTTGCCAGTTGGAACATATTATTATATCTTAGATCTTGGAGATGGAAGTACAATTAGAAAAGGTTGGATATATATTAATAGATAAAATTCGAAGAGAAAAAATGAGACTATTTATGTCAAATAAATTGATGTTACTCTTAGTTGTGAGTTATTTTGTTCATTCAAATGTTTTCTCACAACAAGATCCCCACTATACTCAATACATGTTAAACACAATGTCCGTAAACCCAGCTTATGTTGGGTCTAAAGGACATACTGTGTTGACAGCATTAGGAAGAACTCAATGGGTTGGATTCGATGGTGCACCAGACACTCAAACTTTAAGTTATGATTCTAGTTTAGGATTTAACGGTCTAGGTTTAGGTTTTAATTTGGTGAATGATAAACTAGGACCTTCTCATGAGTTATATATTGATGGTAATGTTTCATATACTATAGAAACTGGTGAAGAGGGTAACTTAGCTTTCGGACTTAAATTAGGAGGTAGAATCTTAAATGTAGATTGGAGTATTGGGAATCCAAATGCTGATGGAAACGATCCTTCTTTTGCCCAAAATATAGTCAATAGGTTTTTACCTACTGTAGGAGCTGGTATTTATTATCATGAACCAGAATGGTATATCGGATTATCCGTTCCTAACTTTTTAAGGCAGGAACACTATGATGCACAACGTGCAACAGGAGAAGTAGCTGTTGAAAGATTACACTATTTTCTAATTGCAGGATACGTTTTTGATTTATCAGATGATATTAAATTCAAACCTGCCGCACTGGCAAAGGTAGTATTCGGTGCACCAATGTCTCTTGACGTTTCAGCAAACTTTATGTTTAATGATCGTTTTAGAGTAGGAGCAGCTTGGAGATGGGATGATTCCATCGCCGCACTCTTGGGTATTCAAGTAAGTGAATCATTACATATTGGATATGCATACGATTTAACTACTTCGAATTATAACGTTGTTAATTCAGGAACTCACGAAGTTTTACTTCGATATGAAATATTTAAACAGGCTAGAATAAAATCCCCTAGATTTTTTTAAAGCATAACTGTAATGAAAATTTTAAAAACCAAATTAATCATCCTCTTTCTTACTTTATCTAATATCATAGTAAATAGTCAGAGTAGGAGAGTGGCGGATAAGTATTTTGAAGAGTTTGCATACTATAAAGCAGCTAAAATCTATGAAGCGGTATATCAGAAGGGAGATACCACAAAATATTTACTAAAACGGCTTGGAGACGCTTATTATAATAATTCTCAAACTGAAAATGCAGAGTTTTGGTATAGGAAGCTAGTTGAAGAGAAAAAGGAACAAGATCCAACGTATCTTTTCAAATATTCCCAAGTGTTAAGGAGTAATGGAAATTTACAAAAGTCTGATTCTATTTACGCACTTTTGAATAAGGAATTAAGTGACCAAGAAGGAGAGAAATATGTAGATAAAAAGAACTTTTTACAAGATTTCTTAAATCAAGGAGACAAAAAAATAAGTTTGAGAAACTTAGCAACGAATACTCCATTTTCTGATTTTGGTGGTGTTATATTCGAAGATCAAGTTTATTTTGCTTCAGCATCTCCTAGAGGATTGAAAAAAGAGAAGTTATACAGATGGAATAATCAACCTTTTTTGAACATATATAAGTCAGATGCTTTTTTTCAAAGATTAGATGAAGTTAAAAACGATTCCGTTTATGACTTGGAGAATAAGACTATTTTATCACAAAACATAAATACTAAATTTCATGAATCTTCTCCGGTTTTCACCAAAGATGGAAAATACATGTATTTCAGTAGGGTGAATTTTAATGGTAGAAAATTAGGAAAGGATAAAAAGCAGACTGTAAACTTAAAACTTTATAGAGCAGAAAGAAATGGAGAGGATTGGGATAATGTAGAAGAATTACCATTCAATAGTGATGAATATTCTGTTGCTCACCCAGCATTAAGTCCTGATGGTAAAACGCTATATTTTGCCTCAGACATGCCTGGTACATTAGGTCAAACGGATATTTTTAAGGTAGCTATAAAAGAAGATGGATATGGAGAACCAGAAAACCTTGGAAAGGTCATAAATACGCCTGAAAAAGAAATGTTTCCATTTATTTCAGATGATAACATTCTTTTCTTTTCATCTAATGGACATCGTGGCTTAGGATTATTAGATATTTTCCAAACTAAAATGTATGAAGATGGTAAATTTAGCAAGGTTACAAATTTAGATTTCCCTTTTAATAGTAAGAAAGATGATTTCTCTTTTTATGTAGCTAAAGATGGTAAAAAAGGGTTCTTTTCATCTAATAGAGCTAAAGGAAAAGGTGACGACGATATTTATAGTTTTTATATTTCTCAAATTCCAGAGGAAGAAAAATGTTATGAATATGTAACTGGAGTTGTTACGAATAAAGTTACTAAAGAAAGAATTCCGAATACGATTGTAAAGTTAATTGATGATTTAGGTACTGTAATTGAGGAAAAACTTACTGATAGTAGAGGAAGTTATATTTTTAAACTTGAATGTAAGAAGGAAAATTATGTAGTTATTGCAGAAAAGCGAGATTATAGGAATCCAGACAGTAAAAAAGTTTCAGTTTCGGGAGAAACTAAAGATAAAAGGTATCGCGTTGATTTAGTGTTAGATCCGTTGATTGTTGGTAATCAAATTGTAATTAAACCTATTTATTTTGATTATGATAAGGCAATTATTCGAGATGATGCACAATATGAACTGGAGAATATCGTTACTGTGATGAATAATCATCCGAATATGGTGATTAAAATCGAATCTCACACTGATAGTAGAGGGGGAAAAGTCTACAACAGAAAATTATCGGATAGAAGAGCCAAATCCACTAGAGATTTTATTATTTCTAGAGGAATTGAATCGGAAAGAATTGAAAGTGCAATAGGTTATGGTGAAGACCAATTATTAAACCATTGTAGTGATAAAAATAGTAGAAAGTGTTCTGAGGAGGAACATCAATTAAATAGAAGGTCGTATTTCTACATTGTAAGAGGTAAAGAAGTTACAGTAGATAATGCAAAACCAACAGTTATTGATAAAAAAGGATATAACAGTCAAAAAGCAATGCTGGAAAGGTTAAGTAAGTTTAAATCTAGAAAAACTAGAAGATTAAGAACGAAACCAGAAAGTGATAAATGTTATCGAGGTAACAGTGACTGTAGTGAAGAGTGACAATTAAAGTAATCCCTAAATTATTTTATTGTACGTAAGTATGTTTAGAAAAGCGAGAAATTTATTTCTCGCTTTTTGTTTTTTATATCTAAACAAGTGCTTTCGGACTTTTATAACTCTTGTAATATTGCATAATGATAAAAGAACACATTACAGAAGAAGCAATTCCTTCAATTGCAAGTGCAAAAACAACCATTTGCAAGCTTAGGTCTTTTCCCCAGAATGAAGAGTTTTCTAATACGGAAATGAAACTAGAATCAATAAAACCAACATAAATTATCAGACCAATAATGGTTAATCCCACTCCAATAACTGCTGCACCAAATCCGGCATAGAAATTACTGAAATAAGATTGTTCTTGATTCAGATTTATATTCATTTTAATTGCTCTGTTAACTCCCCAAAAAACGAATAGGAAGTTTAAAAAACGCAATTCCGATACATTATCTAAACCTAGAATTTTCATTAATAGAAAGTACACGACAATCAGTCCGTATATAAGAAACGCGTTATTAAAAATTATTTTATTTGTACTCATAAGAGAAATATTAAAATTCGACTCTTATAAATATACGAAATAAACAAATGAAAATCAATAGATTATAAAATAGCTTCTTTTAGAATCGTTACAGGATGTTTTGCAGTTCTTTTCGTCCCATCATAAATTTGATGTCTACAACTTGTACCAGAAGCAGCAATTTCCGTGTGTTCTCCACATTTTCTAATTTTAGGAAATAATGTGTCTTCACCCACTTGCATACTTATAGCATAATGTTCTTTCTCATAACCAAAAGATCCTGCCATACCACAACAACCAGTGTTCATAATACTCACTTTGTAGTTTTGAGGAAGGTTAAGCATCGAAAAAATAGAATGTGTCGTTGACAATGATTTTTGATGACAATGCCCATGTATTTTAATTTCTTTTTCTTCAGTAGTAAATTGATTCGAGTTGATATTACCATTGTCTATTTCTTTAGAAAGAAATTCTTCTATAGTAAATGTATGATTGGCGATATTTTGGGCATCACTTTTATTTTCTGCTAATCGTAAATACTCATCTCTAAAACTCAATATAGCTGAAGGTTCTATACCAACTAGTGGATTTTCCTCAGATACTAAATCTTTGAAAAGATTAATATTTGTATTTGCTATTTCCTTTGCTTCTTTTAAAAATCCTTTAGAAAGATGGCTTCGTCCACTTTCCTCGTGATCAATTATAACAACATTATATCCAAGTTTATCCAGTAGTTCAACAGCGTCTTGTCCTATTGAAGCATCGTAGTAATTTGTGAATTCATCATTAAATAGATAAACCTTTTTATTGTTATTGCTTTTATAGTTTTGAGAATACCACTTTTTAACCGTTTTAGAGGCTAATTTAGGAACTTTACGTTCTAGTGCTACTCCCATTACCTTTTTTGCTAAATAAGAGTTTGTAAACACATTTGTAAGCCTTGGGAACTTACTACCTAGTTTATTATACTTTGCATTATTTGCGAAAAGCTTACTTCTAAACGAATATCCATTCGTTTCTTGATATTGATATAAGAACTCCGCTTTTAACGAAGCAACGTCTACATTACTCGGACATTCACTTGAACAAGCTTTGCAACTTAAACATAAGTCGAAAACAGTTTTTAATTCTTTATGATCAAACTTATTAACTTTCTCGGAGTTTGTTAAGAATTCTCTAAGCGTATTAGCTCTTGCTCTGGTGGTATCTTTTTCGTCTTTAGTGGCTCTATAACTCGGACATAAAGTTCCTCCTGCTTCAGGCGATTTTCTACAATCTCCAGAACCATTACATTTTTCAGCTAGCTTTAATATGCCTTCACTATCAGAAAAATCAAGAATTGTTTCAACATCAGGTTCATTTCGATCTATTTCGTAACGTAAACTTTGGTCCATAGGAAATGCATCTACAATCTTTCCTTGGTTGAATACATTTTCTGGATCAAATCCTTTTTTGATTCTTTTTAATAACTCGTAGTTTTTTTCTCCAATCATTAATGGAATAAACTCAGCTCTTACAATTCCGTCACCATGTTCACCACTAAAAGAGCCATTATATTTTTTTACAAGTTCTGCTGTTTCAGTAGTTATTTTTCTAAATAAATCTACATCCTCAGATTTTTTTAGATTTAGAATTGGACGTAGGTGAAGTTCTCCAGCTCCCGCATGCGCATAATAAACAGCTTGTTGCTGGTACTTATCCATAATGTTGGAAAATTCCTCAATATATTCTGGTAAATCATTTAAGTCAACTGCAGTATCTTCGATACACGCAACAGCTTTTTTATCACCAACCATATTTCCTAATAAACCAAGTCCAGCTTTACGTAAATCTAGAACTTTTTTGATGTCATCTCCATATACTTTAGGGAAGTGATAACCGAAGTTATGTTTCTTTAAATCTTCAATTAGTACATCTGCTTTTTGTTCAGCTGCTTCAATCGTATCTTCTTTAATTTCAAGCATCAATACAGCTTCTGGATCTCCATTTAAAAAGAAACGATTTTTAATTTGTTCTCTATTATTCTTCGTACAATCTAAAACCACTTTATCCATTAACTCACAAGTGTACAAGTTGTGATTCATGGCAGTTACAGTTGCTTTCAAACTTTCATCAACACTTGTAAAATGCGGAGCTACCATAATACATGCAGTAGGAGGTAAGTCATCAAGTTGAATTGTAATTGAGGTTGAAAAAGCTAATGTTCCTTCCGAACCAGATAAAAACTTTGCAACATTTAGCGTTGTTTCAGTACCACCAAATAATTCTGAAGTTAAGAATTCATCAACTGCATAACCAGTATTTCTTCTATGAATTGATGGTTTTGGAAACTGAGATTTAATTTCTTCTTGAACCTCAGGAGAATGTAATTCGTTATAAATGGTTTGATATATCTTTCCTTCTTTAGTGTTTTCATACATTTTTTGCTTGAAAACAGCTGAAGAAATTTCCTCAAACGTTGCTAAACTTCCATCAGATAGAATAGCGTCAATCGAGATGACTTTATCTCTAGTTACACCATATTTGATAGATGTACTTCCAGATGAATTATTTCCAACCATTCCTCCAATCATACATCTATTTGAAGTAGATGTATTTGGACCAAAAAATAATCCGTAAGGTTTTAAAAATCTATTTAAATCATCTCTAATAACACCAGGTTCAACAGTTATAGTTTTGTTGTCTTGGTCAAATTTTAAAATATTCGTAAAATGTTTCGAAACATCAACTACAATTCCTTCTCCAACGCATTGTCCAGCAAGTGAAGTACCTGCTGTTCTTGGGATTAAGGTAACCTTATTTTTCAAAGCAAAAGAAATCAATTCTTGAATGTCTTCAATATTTTTAGGATATGCTACTGCTAAAGGTATTTTTCTGTATACCGAAGCATCAGTTGCATACATACTTTTATGAAGTTCATCAAATAGGAGATCTCCAGATAATTGTTTTGAAAAAGCTTGTAGTTGTTGTGTTGTTATCATTGTTAACCTTTTAAGGTATATTTAAATCAATTAAAACTAAACGTGATTTAGAGTTGATTATCTTCTTAACACAAATATCATTAATTTATTTGTTTTAAGCTTTTGTATTGAATCTAAATTACGAGTTCTATTGACCTTAATGTGTTCTATAGAGAGAGATAGTTGTTATGCTATTCTATTACGAAGTTTCTTTTAAAACAGGTATCAAAACATATAAATGTATCGGTACCTGCAACACCATTAATTAAATGTACTTTGTCGTATAATATTTTTTGCAGATGCTCATTGTCTCGAGCAAATATTAAAATGAAAATAGCATAGTTTCCGGATACAAAATTACATTCTACAATTTCATCAATTTTCTCCAACTCACGCATAACTTCTTTAGCGAAACGCGCTTCTCTTAAACGAATTCCTGTGTATGATTTTGTCTTATATCCGAGTTTTTTTTCATCTAAAACAAACTCAGCATTTTTAATAACACCTTCAGAAGTTAATTTTTTAATGCGTTGATGAATTAAAGAATTAGAAACATTCAATTCTTCCGCTATTTGAGAAAAAGCTTTTCTAGCATCTTCTCTAAGTTTTGTCAGAATTTGTTGATCTATATAGTCAAATTGATTTTTCAAAAGAATAATTTAAAGTTATAATGTTAAGCATTTATTTCTGCTAAACATTTTTCAATGGTTTCATTCTGTTTATCCGAATACCATTTCATTAAATCATAAACAGGTTCACCTAAGTCTTTCTCAAATAATGATTGATTTGATGTTCCTTCATACTCGCGTTTGGCATCATCCGTACCTAGGTTCGAGGCAAAAATTCCAGCAGCACTTACAGGTAAAAAGTCTTCATAAACCATAGGTTCAATAGTTAAATATCCATCTTTTAGTAATTGCTGAATATCTTCTTGTGAATAGGTTGTACTTTTTGATATGTTTTTTACCTTATCCGTTGTAAAATAATGGAAGTAAGCTAATTTCTGAGCATGTAACTCATCATAGTTATCAGGAAAAGCTTTGAAATTCTCTAATAACAACTGATTATATTCTGAAGCATTCTCTGCGTTTGGTGATCCACCAATTGCTTGACGAGTTTTCCCCAGAAGTTCATTATATAATTCTTGTCCCTTTTGAGTTAATGCCACACCGCGCTGTTCAATTTCTCCAAAACGAGCTTTATGTTCTCCCATTTTACCATTACCGGCATCATTCTTAAAAGATACTTTTTCCGTTAATGCTTTAAAGCTGGTTTGGCGCAATAAAATTGGACACTTTCTTGGTGGTGGTCCTTCAATATTATCCTTAGGCGGAATATTTCTAGCTTCCATACTAGATTGAACTTTATCTATATCTAAAGTTCTTGGCGTTAAGTGATTAATGTGTGGTCCTTTAAATGCTACAACATCTGCAATTAATCTATGTTGACCTAAAAGTGCTTCATACATGTCATAATCCACAGTTGCTGTGTCATGCCATCTGAATGTTTCTAAAGCTTCTTGTACAAATGTTTCAGCATCAGTTTCGTTTAATCCACCTTCATTTTCTGATTTATCAATTAATTCAAGAGCTTTTTTAGTGAAAATTTGACGATTCTCTAATATAGATTCAACATTTTCTCGAAGGTGTTTGTCATCGATTAAATCCAAGCGTAGTAGAGAAGTAAATACTCTAAAAGGAGCTTGGTTCAAAGCAGTGTTTTCAATTGCTCTAAATGCTGTAGAATGGACAGGAACTCCAGCAGTAGCTAAGTCATAATAGCCAACAGGAAACATACCCATTACTTTAAATAAACGTCTCATAGTAAATAATTCGTAAGGTTTTCCTAAACGAATTGCTCCATGACGCTCCATATTTAGTCTCGTAATTTCACCGGTATTAGCTAACTGTTGCTTAATATCTTCAGCTTGTTCAAGAACATCATTATTAATATCATGAACTAAATTTAATAGTTCACCATAAAGAGGTACTTCATCTTTATACATATCTGACATAATCGTTGCAAAACGATTTCTAATATATTCAGATGAGACAAAAGAATTAGAGTCGTTATTTAAGTGATCTGCTTTATTTTTTGATGACATAATTAATCGAATTTAATCACAAAATAAATGAATTTAATTCTTAAATATTGCTATATAAACAAAATTTACTTTTAAATATTGTTTTTTATGTCTGTTTGATTTTTTTATTGTTATGATAAAGATAGAAAAAACATTTTTTATCGAAAAGGCTTGCTATAAAAATCAATTTGACTTTTAAATTGGTGTTAATAAAGCGTATTAAATTAAATAGTAATCATTTATTCAGTTTTGACTTTTGAATAATTCGTGGTGTTACAAGGGGAGAAGGGAGAGTAGTGTACGATCATAATTGTAACATATTGCTGTCACAGTCGTCTTTACAATAAAAAAGCGATTTACTATGAGTATTTTTAGGGTATTATTAGCAATATTCTTTCCTCCACTTTCCATTATAGATAAAGGATGTGGGTCATTTATAATTATTTTCTTATTAACGTTATGTGGATGGATTCCTGGAGTAATAGGAGCGTTAGTGATTTTAAACAATCCTGAAAGGTAAGTTAGGAAACGACTTCACCATTTTTAATCTTTTTTACGCTATGAAGTATGACAACTTCATTATGGTCATTATAAACGCCAAGAACTAAGCAATCACTAAGGAAATTAGCAATTTGCCTAGGTTTGAAATTTACAATGCAACTAACTTGTTTACCAATGAGATCTTCTTTAGAATATATGTTAGTTATTTGTGCACTAGATTTTTTTATGCCCAAACTACCTAAATCTATTTTAAGCTGATATGCAGGTTTCTTTGCCTTAGGAAAATCATTGACTTCTAATATAGTTCCAACTCTAATGTCAACTTTTAAAAAGTCTTCAAAGCTTATAACATCCATTATTTTTTGCTTAGTTTTTCAATAACCCAAAGCGGGCCTACTAGTAAGAATTGTAAATCTTTTAAAAATGATGGTTTTTTACCTTCAATTTTATGACCATAGAATTGACCAATCCACGCTACGACAAAAAGTGTAATAGAAACATTTAGTAAGTTGGTATTATTACTAATCCAGTTATTACCAGCAATACAAAGTAAAATGAAGGCAAACATTTTTAGGAAATACCAAAAAGATAGGCGTAAGTAGAAGAGTACAGAAATCAAGATTCCAACGATGAAAGCCCAATTTTCTATTAAAGGATTGTATAATTTAAATGTGTCTTTTAAAATGCCGTTCGGGATAGACATTATTAATCCAATAATACTAAAGAATATAACAGGAACACATATATAGTGAATAAGTTGGTTTTGTTCATTTTGATGACTCTCTGAGTATTCTTTAAATAGTTCTTCTGCTTTTCTCATTACTCGTATAATTTTGATGTAAAAAAAAGGTCAGAATAAATCTGACCTTTCAAATATAGTATTAAACTCTTAATTATTGTAATCTGAAGTTAATTGGGAACGCATACTTAACGTTAACCGCTTTTCCACCTTTCATTGCAGGCTTCATTCTTGGTAATTTCTCAATTAATTGAATCGTAGCTGCTTCTAAAACTTTTCCACCTTTAGGACCTCTTGCTTTAACATCAGCAACGTCTCCGTTTGCGTCGATTACGAAGTAAGCATTTACCTTACCTTCAATATTTGCATCAACCGCTTCTTGTGGATAAGCGAAATACTTACGTATGTGTTTGTTCATTTGGTTGTTGAAACAATCAACTGAATTATCACTTGAACATTTTTTGAATACTGGAATACTTTCTACTTCGTTGAATCTAAAGATCTGAGCTGTTGCCTCAACAGATTTTGCAACCTTTACGTTTGAAGCTTTCTTTCCTGGTATTTTAAATGCAATTGGAATTCCATATTTTACTTTAACTAATTTACCGTTGTGTTTACCTGGCTTAAATTTTGGTAATTTACGAACGATTCTCTCAGCTTCTGCCTCTAAGAGTTCTCCTTTATAAGGTCCTCTAATGTTTAAATTCTCAACGTCACCCTCTTTATTGATAACGAATTGAATAAGTACACGACCCTGGATACTTTTTTCATAAGCTTCTTGAGGATAAGTAAAGTTTTTTCTTACGTGTTCCGCAATTTTAGATTTAAAACACTTCTCCTGCTGATAAATTGCAACTGACTCACAATCATCAAAAAGAGGAATCTCTTCTACTAAATTAAATGGAACTTTTTCTACAACTTCTTCACTACTTAAATCTAAAGTACCTACTAATGAAGCTTTTTTCTTTAATGCAGCAAGTTTGTTAGATGTAGAACTAGAAGAATTAACACCAGTTACGGCATCTCTCTTTCTAATAACTCTACGCCTAGATGTAACTTCTACAGAAATTTGTTTCGTTTTAGCGTCTTTTCCTTCGACTGAACATTTTGTAATACTGTTCAAATCTAAAGCAGGCTCACCATTTGGTGTGTCGCATGTCTCCTTTGATTTCGATTGAGACATAACGCATTGCGTACTGAAGGCTACAGCAGCAATTACTAGTAACTTTTTAACCATATTCTTAGGGATTAAGAGATTAACTTCGCGTCTAAGGTAGGTATTATAAGTGAGTTAAAAAAATTTTTTAAGATGTTTTATGACTTATCTATAGATAATTGGTAATTATCTATAGATAAATGGATTCTAAATGTAGATGAATTGCATTTTTAGCAAATTTCATCTCATTAAATTATTCAGCACTAAAATTAATAGGTAAACTGTATTTTACATTAACCGGAAGTCCTTGATGCCTACCTGGAATAAATGTTGGCAATTTGCTTACCACTCTTTGTATTTCTGATTCCAATAATTTATCCTTTTTTCTTGCTTTAACTAATAAATTTACAACCTTGCCTTTTGCATCAATGGTAAATTGAATAAAAACTTTACCACTTACCCCGTCTTCTGAAGCTCTTTCAGGATCAAACGTTTTTGCGAAGTGCTTAGAAAGGGCAGTATTGAAACAATCCATTCCTGTTTGATCCTTATTATCACATTCAGGAAATAAAGGTACATTATCTACAATATTAAAAAGTACTACTTCAGAGGACATATGTTTAGTTACGATACTGTTTTGAATTTCAATTTTTTGATTTTCAATAACATTGGTGTTTAATTCTTTCGAAGAACCTTTTATGGAATTTGCTTTTTCACGTCTTCTTACTATTCTTTTTCTTGTTTTTTTAGCAGCTACGTTTAACGTTACTTTTTTAGAATCGTTTTGATCTTTTGAGATGGTACATTTTGAAATAGTATTCAAATCTAATTCGTTAGGAGTATCACAATGTTTTTTACTTTGAGACACAGCAGTTTCACTTAATAATGTAAAAATTATTAAAAACAGGGGGAATAAATGTTTCATTGGTTGGGGTTGTATTTAGATTAGGTACTTGATTAATGCATTACAAATTTCGTTTAAGATGAATAAAAGCATGTTAATTGTAACTTATAGAATGGTTAAGTTCTGAAATTTTGGTAACAGTAACTTGAAATATGTTTTACAATTAATTAATGTCGGGGTAAAGAAGTAAGTACTTCTATCTACTCAAATATATCAAAAATAAAAGCCAATAAAATTAACATATGTTAATCTCATTGGCTTTTGTTTATAAACTTAAACCTTTAATTAATAAATGGTTATGAGTTTTAAGTCAAGTTCAATTGACTTACTTTACATTCATAAGTTCAACATCAAAAATAAGTGTTGCATTTGGAGGAATTACACCACCAGCACCTCTTTCTCCGTATGCTAAATTTGAAGGAATTACTAATCTAGCTTTATCTCCAACTTGTAATAATTGAATTCCTTCATCCCATCCAGCGATTACTTGTCCAACACCAATAGCAAAGTCAATCGGTTGTTTGCGTTTGTATGAAGAATCAAATACAGTTCCGTCTAATAACTGACCTTTATAGTGTACAGAAACCGTAGCTCCTTTTGTAGCTTTTTTTCCTTCTCCTTTTTGAATGATTTTATAACGTAAACCACTTGGAGTTTCATCATAACCAGCTGCTACCTGATCTAAAATTTCTTTTTGTTTTGCTTTTTCAGCAGCTTCTCTTTTTTCACGCTCTCCTTCAAAAGTTCTAAATGCTTCAACAGCATTCCAGTTTTCAGCAGTTTCACCTACACGTAAAATTTCAACTTGCATTTCATCTTCTTGTGCAACAGCATCAACAACATCTTGTCCTTCAATTACACTTCCAAATACAGTATGTTTTCCGTCTAACCATGGAGTAGCAACATGAGTAATGAAAAACTGAGATCCATTTGTACCTGGACCTGCATTTGCCATAGATAATTTACCTGGAGCATCATGTTTTAAATCTGGATGAATTTCATCATCAAATTTATATCCTGGATTACCAGTTCCTGTTCCTTGTGGACATCCACCTTGAATCATAAAATCAGGAATTACCCTGTGGAATTTTAATCCATTATAATACGGCTCTCCTTGAGGACGAGCAGAATTTTCTAAATTTCCTTCGGCTAAAGCAACAAAGTTACCAACAGTACCAGGAGTTTTCTCATATTCTAAATTCACTAAAATCTCTCCTTTTGGAGTTGTGAACTTTGCGTAGATTCCGTTATTCATTATTATGTGTTATTTATCTTTATTATTGTTTTTCGCTAAAAGTGAGGCAAAGTTAAAACTTAATCCAATATTTAGGTTATTGGAATTAACATTTCCAAAAGGTGCGTATAATTTACCTCCAGATATTTTTAGAGCAAGGTTATCTTTAATATGGTAGTTAAATCCAACCGTTGGTCTTACAACAATTCCTTCATCTGTATCAACACCTGCTCCTCCTGCCGCTCCACCAGTTAAATTGATAAAGGCGTCAAAATTATTGTTGATGAATTTGTTTGTTTTGAAACCAAGACCGATTAAACCGTGAGCATATCCTCCAGATCGTCCACCATAAGCAAAACCAGCTTCACCAATTACATAAATGTTCTTAAAAATATCATAGTTAAACTGCAATCCAATCAATTGTAAATCCGTTGAAAGTACATTATTTGGATCGTCTGTTTTATTTACTTTGAAATAAGTTTGATTCTGTAATGCTACTGAAATTCCTTGGGTTTTAAATGTAGTATTAGCATCGGAATTTGGAGTTTTTGTTCCACCAGATAAATTCATGTACTTAACACCAAAACCCAGAGTATAGGCTTCAAAGTCACCATCTAAAGCTCTGTAATATCCTCCATGTCCACTTAGAGCCAGATGATCTGATAATTTTAAATCAATTCCAGCTGAAGGATAAACGGTAAGTCCACCTTCAGGAGCAATTCTTCCGCCAGCAGCTCCAATTCCGAGTTTTCCAAATAGATTAATATATTTAGATTGATATGGATGATAACCAACTCCGAAGAATAAATCCATGAAACCAGCTCTCAGTCCTTTGTAAATGGCATCCGTATGCGCAAATAAGAACGTTTTATCGTTGATGTATTTTTGATATTCAAATCCTAATACGTATAAAGTAGTATCTAAATCAGTACCATTATCTCTTTTTGATTCACCAGTAGGGAAAAAGAAGTCAAAACGAACCTGTTGTATGTTTTTAATAGTTGGTTTATTCCAAAAGAATTCAGTTTCTTCTCCTAACTGATATTCTTTATTAGCTTCCTCATATTTTGTGAATCTGAAAATACTTGGAATTTCAAAGAACACTGAAACAGCATTATCTTTAATCACTCCTGTGTAAAAATCAATATAACTGTATTGTACTCCAAATGAGTAGTTATTCTTTTTGTATTGTAGTCCAATATTGGAGTTTATAAAAGCTCCGTCATTAATTAAAACTCGATATCCACCACCACCTCCGAAGTGAATATTACCATCAAAGTATAAGTTTTTGTAGATCTTTTTAGTTACTCCTAATTCAGCACCGAGTGTAAATAACCCTCCTTGATCTCCGGTTACGGCATAATGAAAGCCCGCACCTCCATATAACCAATCATTAAATGGAATTTGATAATGCAAACCTACTAAACCCATTGTAGCATCTAAATTCGGAAATTCGGATGTTGGCATAGAAACAGGAATAAAATTCAATCGAACTTTATTTGTTAATTCTGTGCCTTCTAATGTAGAAATATCCTTTTGAGCAAAAGATAAAATACAATTAAAAAGTATTAATAATGATAAGAGTTTAGATTGCTTGTTCATCTGATTTTATTCAAATTCACTTGTATAGTGAAGTTTAACAGTTGGATATTTACTTTGCGTCATCTGAATAGTAAAAGGTGAATCAGCTAAGAATACTAGTTGTCCTTGTTTGTCTTTTGCCAAGTAACGTTGCTTTACTCTTTTGAATTCTTTGAATTCTTCATTCTTTTCATCTTCTGGTTGTACCCAACATGCTTTATGAACAGCTATATTTTCGTAAGTACATTTAGCTCCGTATTCGTGCTCTAAACGATATTGGATAACTTCATATTGAAGAGCACCAACTGTTCCGATAATTCTTCTTCCGTTTAAATCAAGAGTAAATAACTGAGCAACACCTTCATCCATTAATTGATCTAATCCTTTGTACAATTGTTTTGCTTTTAAAGGATCAGCATTATTTACATAACGGAAATGTTCTGGTGAGAAACTTGGAATTCCTTTGAAGTTTAATTTTTCTCCTTCGGTTAATGTATCACCGATTTTAAAATTTCCAGTATCATGTAAACCAACAATATCTCCAGCAAAAGATTCTTCTACAATTTCTTTTTTCTCTGCAAAGAATGCATTTGGACTCGAGAATTTTACTTTTTTATTATTTCGTACGTGTAAATACGGAGTATTTCTTTTGAATGTTCCGGAAACGATTTTCACGAAGGCTAAACGATCTCTGTGTTTCGGATCCATATTGGCATGAATCTTAAATACGAATCCTGTTAATTTTTCCTCTTTCGAATCAACTAAACGTGTATCCGACATTTTAGGTTGTGGATTCGGAGCGATATCAATAAAACAATCTAGTAATTCTTTTACTCCAAAGTTGTTTAAGGCTGATCCAAAAAATACAGGTTGTAATTTTCCTTCTTCATATTCATTTTTGTTGAACTCAGGATAAACCTCATAAACTAATTCTAATTCTTCTCTCAGTGTATTAGCTGAATCTTCACCAACTAAATTGTCTAATTCAGGATTGTTTACATCATCAAATTCTACACCTTCAGATATGGTTTGTTTGTTATCTCCAGAGAAAACATTGATTTTCTTTTCCCAGATATTATAGATTCCTTTAAAATCGTAACCCATTCCAATAGGGAAACTTAAAGGAGTTACACGTAACCCTAATTTTTGTTCAACTTCATCTAATAAGTCAAAAGCATCTTTTCCTTCACGATCTAACTTATTGATAAATACAATCATTGGAATGTTACGCATTCTACAAACCTGAACCAATTTTTCAGTTTGTTCCTCAACCCCTTTTGCAACGTCAATAACAACAATTACGCTATCAACTGCGGTTAGTGTTCTAAAGGTATCTTCAGCAAAATCCTTGTGACCAGGAGTATCAAGAATATTAATCTTTCGATCTCTATAATTAAAAGCTAATACAGAAGTTGCAACGGAGATTCCACGTTGACGTTCGATTTCCATAAAATCGGAAGTAGCACCTTTTTTAATTTTATTACTTTTTACTGCACCAGCTTCCTGAATTGCACCACCAAATAAAAGTAATTTCTCTGTTAATGTTGTTTTACCCGCATCTGGGTGAGATATAATTCCGAACGTTCTTCTTTTCTGTATTTCTTCTAAAAAACTCATCTATAAATTTTGAAGTGGCAAAGATAGTTTTTAAAAGAAAAAGAGCCAAGAGATTACAGTTTTATCAAGATGAAATGGAATAGCTACAAATAAAGAGAGCAAAATTAAAAATAATTATGCTCTGCTTTTGGGAATGGTAAAACTTGAAGGGAGGCAGTTTTATTTTGATTTCATAAAATTTCTAATTTTTCTCATGATATCTTCTCCATCTTCTTCTAATGCAAAATGCCCTGTGTCGTAAATGTTATAATCAATATTTTTTACATCATTTTTGAAGGCTTCTGCACCACTTTCTGGAAAGAATGCATCATTTTTTCCCCAAACGATTAATAATGGAGGTTGATTATCTCGAAGGTATTTTTGCCATTTCGGATACAGTTTTATGTTATTCTGATAATCATAAAATAAATCTAAGTGCATTTTATGAGCTTTTGGTCTGAGCATTCTTAAATAGTCTAAATTCCATGTATCTGGATTAACGTGTTCTGGATTTCTTGTACCATGAGTGTATTGCCATTTTAATCCTTCTTTTGAAAATACAAACAATAACGCTTTTTCAGTTTCTTCATTTCTATTCGCCCATAGTGCTTCAATTCCTTTCCAGCCTTCTCCTAAACCGGCTTTATAAGCATTTCCATTTTGGTTAATAATTGCAGTTATTTTAGAAGGATTTGCAGTGGCTAATCTAAAACCAATTGGAGCTCCATAATCCTGTATCATTATGGCATAGGAATTAATTTTTTTTAGTTCAAGAAACTTTTCAATATAAGAAGCAATATTGTCAAAAGTATAGGTAAACTCATCAGGTGAAGGAAAATCACTTTCTCCGAACCCTGGATAATCTGGTGCAATTAAATGGAATTCATCTGAAAGTTCACTAAATACTTTTCTATATTGATGTGAAGAACTTGGAAATCCATGTAAAAGAACAATAGTTGGATTTTTAGGATTACCAGATTCTCTGTATGCAATTGATAATCCTTCTACATTTAAGTTTTTGTATTGTATTGTTGTCATTTTATCTTGTTTTAAATTGGTGTCTTCTGTTTTTGGTTCTTTAGAACATCCTAATACGAGTATTAATAGCAAAAGTGTGGTGATAGATTTTAAATTTTTCATTGTGTTTGTTTTATAATTTTCTGTCTGTTTCATTTATTTCGAGATCGTTTATGCTGGCAAATCGTTTTTTCATTAAACCATTTTCATCAAATTCCCAGTTTTCATTTCCATAAGCTCTAAACCATTTACCTGCTGTATTTTGATATTCATATTCGAATCTTACTGCAATTCGATTATCAGAGAAAGTCCATAAGTCTTTTTTAAGTTTGTAGTTCAATTCATTTTTCCATTTATCTGTTAAAAATTTTTGAACTTCGTTTCTTCCATTGATGAATTGATTTCGATTTCTCCATTCTGTATCTGTTGTATATGCTTCAGAAATTTTAACTGGGTTTTTACTATTCCAGGCATCTTCTGCCATTTGAATTTTTTGTTTTGCGGTCTCCAAATTGAATGGAGGTAGTGGGTGTTTTTTCATGTTTTGATTTTTAATTACCGAACGTTTGGTAAAATTAATATGTAAATTTTTTTAAGAGTTTGAATATGTCGTTTCTATTTCTTGTAATGCATTTTCAAATACTTCGATATTATCTAATCCTTTAGATACAATTAAACTTCCTTGAATTTTAATTAGAGTTTTTGTTGCTTCATTTTTAGCTTCAGTAGGAGCGAGGCCAAAACTTAATCCAAGTGTTTCAAAAGTTGAAATCCATTTTTGCATTCCAGTGTTTATTTCATTAGCGAAAAGTTCTAAACCAGATTGTAATGAAAGTGCACGGAAAATACATATTTCCTTTCCTCCATTGTATAACACTCTAATTTCGTTTAATCCTTTCTTCAGTCTTAAGCTTGGCGAATTTTCTTCATTTAGCAATTCAAAAAATACTTGTTCTTCAACCCAATTTTGAATATGATGTAAAACAGCATCTGCCATTTCCTTTTTTCCACTTGGAAATCTATGATATAAACTTGCTTTTTTTAACCCTGTAGCATCGGATAAATCTTTTAAGCTCGCTCCGTCATATCCTTTAGAACGGAATACTTGGCTTAATCCATCTAAAATTTCATTATCTAATACTTTTTGAGGTCTCATTGATTATTAATTTTACCAATCGGTCGGTAAATATAAATTTACATTACAAGAAAAACAATTTTTTTTAAAATTTAATCTAAAACAGTAATGGTCATTGGAATATCAACAATTGGCCAATCACTTCTTCCAGTTTTTACTTTTGAGATTTTTCGTACGGTTGAAAACCCTGAAATAACTTCACCAAAAACAGTGTAATCTCCATCCAAATGAGGAGCTCCACGTTTTGTACTGATAATATAAAAGTTAAATGGATTCGATTTTTTATAAGGATTATAATCTAATTGTCGAGCCAAGGCTAAAGAACCATAAACATGTTTTCTTTTGTCAGACATTTCTGCTGGAATACGATAATTTTTATACTTGTTTTTAATATCAGTAGATTCTTGTCCGTCTGATTCTCCTCCTTGAATGGCCATATCTCCAGCGATTCTATGAAAAACTGTCTTATCAAAATATCCTATTTTAGAAAGAAATACAAAGCTTGCTCTGTGTAAAGGAGTCTCATTGTATAAGCGCAACTTTATAGAGCCATATTTTGTTTTAATCACAACTTTAGTTTCTTTGTTTTGTTTACCATATTCAGTTAAAAATGCAGTAACGTTTTTGTGATTTAAACTATCCCAAGGTTTTTCCTTTGGTACCTCTTTAACTACTTTTGGTTTCACAGAATCTAGCTTTTTTTCAATAACTTTTTTCGGAGCGATTTTTTCTTCCTTTTCTGTTTCTTTTTTGCAAGAACTTGATGAGATGATAAAAATTATAGCTAAAGTAGCTCGTATGAATTTCATGAAATAGATGTATTTGGATACAAATATAGTTTATGAATCTATAAGAATCATTTATCAGTAATTTTTTATTAGCGTGAGTAATTTAGTACATTTGTGTGCGTATGGTAGAAAATGTAATATTAGTAGATGAGCAGGATAATGAAGTAGGATTCATGGAGAAAATTGAAGCTCATGAAAAAGCAGTTTTGCATAGAGCTTTCTCTGTTTTTGTATTTAATGACAATAATGAATTAATGCTTCAACAAAGAGCAAAAAGTAAATATCATTCTCCATTATTATGGACGAATACTTGTTGTTCTCACCAAAGAAAAGGAGAGTCAAATATTTCAGCTGGTAAAAGACGTTTACAAGAAGAAATGGGATTTGTTTGTGAATTAGAAGAAGTATTCTCTTTTATTTATAAAGCTCCATTTGATAACGGCTTAACCGAACATGAACTAGATCATGTTATGATTGGAAGATATAATGACGAACCAGTTATAAATCCGGACGAAGTAGAAAGCTTTCAATGGATGTCTTTAGAAGCTGTAAAAAATGATATTGCAGAGAATCCAGAAGAGTACACAGCTTGGTTTAAAATAATTTTCGATAAATCTTACGAAAAAATCGCTAACTTTAATAACAAAATTTAAATGCCTAGAGTTACAGTTCATAGAAGAGCGCATTTTAATGCGGCTCATAGATTGTATAGAAAAGATTGGTCTGATGAAAAAAACTTCGACGTATTTAGTAAATGTAGTAATCAGTACTTTCACGGTCATAATTACGAGTTAGTTGTTTCTTTAACTGGTGAAATAGATAAAGAAACAGGATATGTTTATGATTTAGGAAAATTAAAGCAAATTATTAAAGACGAGGTTGAAGAACCATTTGATCATAAAAATCTGAACTTAGAGGTAGAAGAATTTAAAACTTTGAACCCTACTGCTGAGAATATTTCAGTTGTTATTTATGATAGACTTCGTAAGATCATACCAAATAATTTAGATATTGAGATTACGTTGTATGAAACCCCGAGAAACTTTGTGACCTATTCTGGCGATTAAATGCAAAAACTAAATCAATTTTTAAAATTCACTCCCATCTTAAAAGAAAAGATTTGGGGAGGAGAAAAACTACGTAATTATTTAAATAAGAATTCCGATAAAAGTAATATTGGAGAAAGTTGGGAAGTATCCGACGTAGAAGGTGATACTTCTATTGTTTCCAACGGAAATTTGATGGGTAAAAACCTTAAAGAGCTTATTGCGACTTATAAAGGAGATTTAGTAGGAGATAAAGTTTTTAAAGATTTTGGGAACAAGTTTCCATTATTAATAAAGTTCATCGATGCCAAAGAGGCTTTAAGTATTCAATTGCATCCTAATGATGAATTGGCTCAAAAACGCCACAATTCTTTTGGTAAAACAGAGATGTGGTATGTAATGCAGTCTGATGATAAAGCAAATTTAATAGTAGGTTTTCAAAAGGATAGTAACCAAGAAGAGTATTTACATCATTTGGAAAATAAGTCTCTTTTAGAAATTTTAAATGTTGATGAGGTTAGTAAGGGAGATGTATATTTTATTCCAACAGGAAGAGTTCACGCAATTGGTGCTGGAGTATTATTAGCTGAAATACAACAAACTTCCGATATTACCTACCGAGTTTATGATTGGGATAGACAAGATTCAGAAGGTAATTATCGAGATCTTCATACTGATTTAGCTTTAGATGCTATAGATTATAAATCTCAACAGAGTTATACAACTGCTTACAGCAAGCAAGAAAATGTTGCTTCAGAAATTGTTTCGTGTCCATATTTTACAACAAATGTCTTACCTATTGAAGGAAGTTTTTCCGTAAATCATAATGATAAGGATAGCTTTGTGATTTACATGTGTGTTGAAGGTAAAGTTGAATTTTCAATGAATGGAGAAAATGAAACTATTGCAATGGGAGAAACAATATTAGTTCCAGCTTCTATTAAAGATTTTAAGCTGTCATCTTCAGTAAAATCAGAGCTTTTAGAGGTGTATATAAAGTAAAAAGCTCGAAGCTTTTTATTTCCCCGAGCTTTTTAACAAACAAACCAAATTAACTTACAAAAGAATCTATTCAAACTTAAAAAGTTTAGAATCAGTCACAAAACCAAGTCCATATTATAAATGTTAAAGTTTTACCTTTTTAACATTTATTCAAAGCTATTTTCAGAATATGTAAATATGTATCTTTGAGGTATTCTAATTGAAGTTTTATGAAGGTCATAGCGATGATTCCGGCACGATATAATGCCAGTAGATTTCCAGGAAAATTATTAAAAGATTTAGGAGGAAAATCAGTAATTGTAAGAACGTACGAAAGTGCTTTACAAACAAATTTGTTTGATGAAGTATATGTAGTAACGGATTCTGATGTGATTTTTAAGGAGATTGAGAAAGTAGGAGGAAAGGTAATAATGAGTAAAAAAGAACACGATTGTGGTTCTGATCGTATTGCCGAAGCGGTAGAGCAGATGGATGTTGATATCGTTATAAATGTTCAAGGAGATGAACCTTTTATCGATAAACTTTCATTAGAAAAACTTATCGAAGCTTTTAGACTAGATGCAAAGAGAGAAATTGATTTGGCATCTTTAAAAGTACAAATGAAAGCAAAAGAGGAAATTGAAAATCCAAATAATGTTAAAGTAATAACAGATGTTAATGATTTTGCAATTTATTTTTCGCGATCTGTTATTCCTTACCATAGAGATCAAAGTCTATCTGCTACGTATTTTAAACATAAAGGAGTTTATGCATTCCGTAAAGAAGCGTTGATGGATTTTTATAATACTCCTATGACTCCATTAGAGGCTGTTGAAAAAATAGAAGCGATTCGATATCTTGAAGTAGGGAAGAAAATTAAAATGATTGAAACGACTGTTGAATCAATTGGTATTGATACACCAGAAGATTTAGAGAAAGCATTAAAATTATTTGAGGATGATGTATAAAGATATTAAAGTTATAGCATTTGATGCTGATGATACATTGTGGGTGAATGAAACTTATTTTAGAGATGCTGAAAATGAGTTCGCAAAGCTGTTGAACGATTATGAGACGGAAAACAAAATTCATCAAGAATTATTTAAAAAAGAAATAGAGAATTTAAAACACTATGGTTATGGTGTTAAAGGCTTTATGCTTTCTATGATTGAATGCGCGTTAGAGTTGTCAAATAATCAACTAGACACCAATTTAATCAATAAGATAATTGAGATTGGTAAAGATATGTTGGAAAAACCGATTGAGTTATTGAATGGTGTAGAAGAGGTTTTACAGGCTTTACATGGAAAGTATAAGTTGATCGTTGCAACTAAAGGAGATCTTTTAGATCAGGAGCGAAAATTAGATAAGTCAGGGATTTTAAAGTATTTCCATCATTTGGAAGTAATGAGTGAGAAAAAAGTACCTGATTATAAAAAGTTAATTGGTCATCTCGATATTAACCCTTCTGAATTACTAATGATTGGTAACTCTTTAAAATCTGATGTTTTACCATTGTTAGAAATAGGTGCATCAGCGATTCATATTCCTTTTCATACCACTTGGGCGCATGAAATGGTTAGTGAGAAACAAGCTCAATCGAAAGATTTTAAAACATTATCAAATATTAAAGAAGTCTTAGCATACTTATAATGAAAAAGTACTTAGATATTGATTCCTGGAACAGGAAAGAGCTTTACGAACATTTTAGAACTCTTGCTGATCCAACATTTGCGATTACTGCTAATGTTGATGTAACAAAAGCTTATGAATTTGCTTCAAATCGAAAAGAATCATTTTTTGCAGTTTATCTTCATGGTTGTTTAAAAGCATTAAATTCAATCGAAAACTTTAAATATAGAATAGAGAATAATAAGATTGCTATTTACGATACTATACACGCATCAGCGACAATATTAAGAGAAGACAAAACGTTTGGTTTTTCTTTTATCGATTATTCGGAGGATTTAGAATCATTTAATGTTAGTTTCGAGTCAGAAAAACAAAGAATTTTAGAATCCTCTAATTTATTTCCGCCAAAGTATTCTTTAGGATGTATTCATTGTTCAGCAATTCCATGGATTCATTTTTCAGGTCATAAAGAGCCTGTTTCAGGAGATAAGAATAATAGTGTTCCTCAACTTGCCTTTGGAAAAATAAAGAAAGAAGAAAATCAAATAGTTATGCCAGTTGCAATAAATGTTAATCACGCCTTAGTTGATGGTTATCATATAGGTCAGTTTTTTGAAAATTTTCAGAACGAATTGGATAAAATGAATTAATTTTGCATAAAAATATAATTATGGCAAGTGTTAAAAACTTAAAGAAAGACATTAACTATACTTTAGGAGATATTATCGGAGAATGTAACGTGTGGGAATTAGATAATCCAGCTGCAGATACTTCAAAGTCTCAAGCAATTATTGATGAAGCTATTGCAACGTTCGATGAGTTAATTGCTAAAGTACATGTTAAAGATGTTGAGAACAGAAAAGCACATTTTAAGGCTATCAACGCCGAATTAGAGTCAAAAGCTAATGCTTTGGTAGATAAATTGAACGCTTTATAAAATGTAATATTTTTAGTATAAGAAGTCAGTTTTTTTAAGAAACTGACTTTTTTTTTGATATAACTTTAACAAATCGTATTAAACATTTTTGTATATTTAAATTCGAAATTTTAATTCCCTGTTATGCCTAGAGCCATGTTCGAGTACACCAAAGTGGTACTTCAAAAAGTTAGCTTTAATGCTGAATTGTTTTGTAAAGAACTAGAAAAGGCTGTAAACAGATTGTTGCCATACGAAGTTGAAGAACTAGTAATTTGGTTGAGAACGTTTACAGCAAATAAGCCAGAACTCTATATGTGTATGGCTGTTGTAGAAAATAAAAAATAACCAATTAAAAAATAAAGGAGCATTTTAATTAAAATGCTCCTTTATTTTTATTGTCTTCTGTTATTTCTAAAATTATTCATATTCTTTCTTCGCTTCTTCCATTTTTCCATTAAATTTCTATTGAATTCATGTTCAGCTATTTCTAAAAGCAGAATCTTTTTAGCGGGTAAAAAGCTTATCAGGTTATTATGAAAACCAATCTTATTGTCGTATTGAGCTTTTCTTATTTCTTGAAAAATAGCCAAGTACTTCTCAGCATCTTTATCACTAATACTCTCTATTCCTCCTGAGGCTTTTACCTTACGACGAATTTCATTTTTTTCTCTTTTTAAAAGATTAAACTTTTCTTTTTCGTACCTGTTGTAAAGTGGCCAAAACTTTTCGGCTTCATTCTCATTTAAGTTTAATTTTTCTGTAATAAAAGCAATTTTTAAAGCTTTTATTTTAGGGTTTCCAGGCCCACGTTGAGCAATAGCTTTATTTGCTATAAAACATAATGTAATTAAAAGTATTATTCTCTTCATTTGCTTCTAAATTTGCGAATTACTGCTTTCGCTATGTTTATTACTCTTCTTCAAATTCAATTAAAGTAGAGGTATCAATTGTATTAAAATATTCTTCTATAGTATCATCACTTACATTTACAGATAAATCTTCTTCTTCTGAAAAATCATCTGATGTAAATAACATTGCTAATTCATAAGAATTAGTTTCACCGTATCCATTCTCAAACCAATCATCTAGTTCTGCAATAGTAACTTCTCCTGGTTCTGTAGATGGAATAAATAAATAGGTAGCAATAAATAATAAAACAGAGGCAGCTGCTGCAACTGGAATATATTTACGAATTCTCTGACTTAAAGAAATGACTTTTACTTCTTGTTTAGATTCTTCTATTTGCTCTTCCTTTATTTTTCCTAAAATAGAATCTTCAAGTGAATTAAAATATCCTTCAGGAACTCCTCCAACATTAGTTTTCTTTGGTAAACTTATTTCAGAAATTCTTTCAATAAGATCATTCTCTAATTCGTTGAAGTAATTTGTTGGCATTGAAAATCCATTAGTATCAGGGAAGGTTTCAGTAGTTTTTTTACTGATGATATCTGATTCTAAAGCATCAAAATAGTTCTCAGGTGTAGTAAAACCATGCTGTTTACCAACCTTGTAGTTTAAAAACTCTATACTATTTTTTAATTCATTTTCCATCTCTATAGTGTAAGACTATCTTTTTATTAAAAGGTTTAATTATAAGTTTTTATAAATGATTCTATTTTTTTAACGGCATGAAAGTATGATGCTTTTAATGCTCCAACAGATGTTTCTAAAACTTCTGCTATTTCATTATACTTCATATCATCAAAATACTTCATGTTAAATACTAACTGTTGTTTCTGAGGAAGCGTTGCAATAGCTTTTTGGAGTATTATTTGAATTTCCTCTCCAGAAAACCAATCGTCGCTTTTTAAATTCGAAACAACTTGTTGTTTATAATCAGAAATATCTACATTTTGTTGTTTTGCTCTTTTGTTTAAGAACGTAATTGCTTCGTTTGTAGCAATACGATACATCCATGAATATAACTTACTATCACCTTTAAAATTGTCGATATTTTTAAAGATTTTAATAAAGGTGTTCTGTAAAACATCATCGGTATCGTCATGTACAATTACAATCTTTCTTATATGCCAATACAAACGTTCTTTATATTGGGTAATAAGATTACGAAATGCTGCTTCTTTCGTAGCAGTATTTTGCAATTGTAAAACAAGTGTAGTTTCTTCAGTCAAATGATTTGTTTTTCATTATGACTATAAATTTAAGAAAAGGTTTAATTAAAAATAAAATTAATTTCTTCTACTACAACCAAATAATCTATTTTGCTTAATAACTTCAGCAATTCCAGAAGGTAACATTTCTTCCCATCCTTCTTCACCTTCTTTAATCATTTTCAATACAGTTCTAGAGAAAATGTGAAGAATATCTTGGTCGAAATCCTGAATATCTACAACCCTTCCGTTGTTTTTAAAGAACTTATATAGTTCTTTCATTCTTGGATGTACCTTAAGATTTTCTGAGTTAATAAATTGATTTGATTCCTCTTCTTTATAAGGGTATAAGTATATTTTTAAATCTTTGTAGAATAACTTACCAAATGCTTCTAAAATTCCACCACTAATATGACGATAATATTTCTCGTCAAAAATTTGGATTAAATTATAAACTCCCATGGCAAGAGCCATTCTTTCTTTGGTGAATTCACTAAAGTACTCAACAAGTCTATAATACTCTTGGTAGTTGGTAATCATTACATTTTGACCAAGAGAACATAGTAATTCAGCTCTATCTAGGAAGTCACGTTCGTTAATTTCACCTTCAGCTCTTAAGTTACTTAAGGTAATTTC
This sequence comes from Tenacibaculum sp. 190524A05c, assembly GCF_964036595.1. Taxonomy (NCBI): domain Bacteria; kingdom Pseudomonadati; phylum Bacteroidota; class Flavobacteriia; order Flavobacteriales; family Flavobacteriaceae; genus Tenacibaculum; species Tenacibaculum platacis. The sequence continues at coordinate 28,843 of NZ_OZ038523.1, forward strand.
GAAAATGATTTGCGTTTTATCTGGATCAACTTTCTTTTCCTTGAAGAACATTTTCTTCGATTGCTCGTACATATCCATATTTACCTTCGTAACCGGTCTAAAACTACCACGAAGTGCTAATATGTTCTTTTTATATAATACTTGAGCAGGAAGTAAGTTGTTTCCATCAGGACCGAACATTACTGCATTTGTCATTTCGTTTTTAACAAGTTGTAAACTCATTAAACGGTTGTCAACATAAGTAAATCGAGGTCCAGAGAAATTGATCATATCAATTTCTAGTTTGTCTTTATCAATATTATCGTAGAATGATTTTAATAATTCTTTCGGATTGTCATTTAAATAAAATGCTCCGTAAATCAAGTTTACACCTAATACTCCTAAAGTTTCTTGTTGTAAGCGAGCTTCAGTTTCTTTAAATCGAAGGTGCAATACAATTTCATTATAATCTTCTAATGGATCTAATTGAAAACGGATTCCAACCCAACCGTGTCCTTTAAATTTTTTTGTGAAATTTATTGTAGCAACGGTATTCGCGTAACTAAAAAATAGTTTTTCAGGATGTTTTTGACGATCTAAACGATCTTCAATCAAATTCATCTCATGTTTCAACATTTTTTTAAGACGTTTTTCAGTTACATAACGTCTATCTGTTTCAATACCATAAATAGCATCAGAGAAATCCTTATCATAAGCACTCATTGCTTTTGCAATAGTTCCAGAAGCACCACCAGCTCTAAAGAAATTACGTACAGTTTCTTGTCCAGCTCCAATTTCGGCAAACGTTCCGTAGATGTTTGCATTTAGGTTAATTCTTAGCGCTTTATTTTTTGTAGTAGGCACACTACTAATTTTTTGATCTCCCTTTAAGGTAATTGCCATTATAGTTGTTTTTGTTTACGTAGAACAAATGTACAGAAAATAGCAAGTAATAGTCAATATTTATCTTATTTTTGTGAAAAGAATGAGTCAAAAAAAGCAATTAAAAATAACGTTTTTAGGAACCGCTACATCTACGGGTGTTCCAATGATTTCAAGTAAAAATCCTGTTCGATATTCTGAAGATAAAAGAGACAAGAGATTAAGAGCTTCGGTTGTAATTTCTTGGGACGATAATAATTATGTAATTGATTGTGGTCCAGATTTTAGACAGCAAATGTTAAGAGCTAATATAGAATCGATTAAAGCGATACTTTTTACTCATGAACATGCAGACCATATTGCAGGATTTGATGAAATAAGACCTTATTATTATCAGATGGGACCAGTGCCTATTTATTCTGATGAACGTGTATTAAGAGCTTTAGAGAGACGATATGAGTATATTTTTACCACAGAAAATAGATATCCATCTGCTCCAGCTGTTGATCCTACAGTTATAAGTCATAATGATGTATTAACTTTTGATGGAGTAGAAGTAACGCCTATTAAAGTAATGCACGGAGATTTACCGATTTTGGGATATCGTTTTGGAGATGTTGCTTATCTTACTGATGTAAAATATATTCCAGAAGAAGAAAAAGAAAAATTAAAAGGATTAGATGTTTTAATTACTACTGCTTTACGCAAAGAATCTCATAAAACCCATGCTAATCTTGAAGAAGCCTTAGAACTAGTAAATGAGTTGAAACCTAAAAGAGCATATTTCACACATATTAGTGAATTGTTAGGGTTTCATGCTGAGATTGAAAAAGACTTACCAGAAAATGTCTTTCTAGCTTATGATGAGTTGGAAGTGATTAGTGAGAAATAAATATCAAACTTCAGAAGAAACTAGTTTAGTTTTAGAAATTGAATCGTGACCTTCTTGACCAAATAAATAAGATGCCGTATCGAACGGATTTAGCCTTAGAAGTGTTCTCCAAAATATTTTCTTGAAACTTGGTTTTTCATTTAAATAGTTTACAACTTTAGTTTTGGTAACAATTTTACCTATAGTTTGACCTTGAGTTACAGATTCAAGAATCAAATAATATAAAAAGTAAATAAGTATAAATAGAAGTTCTGAATTATTATATGTGATTGTAACAACAATGATATAAATAACAAGAATTATAAAGTAATCTATTGTAAAATTTACAATTCTAGTGCCTTTAGTTACGTCTTTCATAGTGGCAGTAAAATTAAATAAACTCCACGGAATAATAACTAAAAAAAGCTACCAGAAAACTGATAGCTTTAAAATATATTAAGTTTTTTATCTTAATTATCCTCTAAAGAGAAATTGATAGGAAATCCATATTTTACTGAAACTTCTTCGCCGTTGTTTGTAGCTGGTTTAAACTTAGGTAAGTTTGATACCACGCGAATAGCTTCATCCTTCAATAATTTTCCTCCTTTTGGTCCTAATGCTTTAATATTAGTTACGTTTCCATCTTTATCGATTATAAAACGAACCCAAACTTCACCTTCAATTTTGTTTACTAAAGCTTCATCCGGATATTGGAAGTATTCTTGAATGTGTTTCATCATTTCACTGTTAAAACAGTTAAATTGATCGTCTCCACTATTACAATCAGGGAAAGCAGGAATATTATCAACAGTATTAAATTTCAATGCACTTCTAACTTCTTCTTTAGATAATCTGTTAGTTAATGCCGCTAAATTAGTTTTGAATTTTGCTGCTTTAGATACACTAGAAAGTCCAGAACCACTTAGGTTTGTTGCATTAGAAGCTACTTCTTTATTTCTTCTTTTCAAAAATCTTTTGTTAGAAGCAGAAACTCTTACAGCAATTTGTCTAGATTTCTTGTTATTCTTTTTATCAACTTCTTTAATTGTACACTTTGTTATACTATTTAAGTCTTCAACTACGTCACTTTTAGTTTCGCATGTTTCTTTTTGAGCAAAACCAATTGTAGAGAAACTTAATATAAGAATGTATAGTAGTTTTTTCATTGGGTCTAGTTTTACATTTAGATTCTTACATCAACTTTTATCAATATATTAAATTTAATCGATAAAAAAAGATTTCCTTACAAAAAAACGACAATTAATTGATAATATTTTAAAATATCGATTATTGGTTCATTTTTAACTTTTATTGGTACTATTTAAAAGATTATTTGCGGCGTTAAAAGGTGTGGTTTTTCCTGCTTCAAGATTTTTAATTTCTCTTTTCAGTAAATCTTTGATTACTGGATCGTTATAGAATCTGTTTTTTAACTGATCATTGATTGTAGAAAATAACCAGTGTTTATTTTGATCGTTTCTTCTTTTCTGAAAATAACCAGATTCAGTAGTAGTTTGAATATAGTTAGAAATCATTTTATAAATGTCATCAATTCCAGAGTTATGAAGTGCACTTGCAACCATAACTTTCGGTTGCCATCCGTTATCTTTTGGTGGATATAAATGTAACGCTCTGTTGAATTCAACTTTCGCGATTTTAGCATTTTTCACATTATCGCCATCTGCTTTATTGATAACTATTGAATCGGCCATTTCAATAATTCCTCTTTTGATTCCTTGAAGTTCATCTCCAGCTCCAGAAAGTTTTAGTAGTAAGAAAAAATCGACCATTGCATGAACGGCTGTTTCACTTTGACCAACACCAACTGTTTCCACTATAATCGTATCAAATCCTGCGGCTTCACAAAGTAAAATACTTTCTTTTGTTTTTTGTGCAACTCCGCCTAATGAAGTTCCAGAAGGAGAAGGTCGAATAAATGCATTTTTATCCGTAACCAATTGTTCCATACGAGTTTTATCACCCAAAATACTCCCACGATTTATGGAGCTACTTGGATCAACGGCAAGAACAGCGACTTTTTTACCTAATCCAGTTAAGTGTTTTCCAAAAGCTTCTATAAATGTACTTTTTCCAACTCCAGGAACTCCTGTAATACCAATGCGTATAGATTTATTTGCATAGGGAATACAAGCATTCAAAATTTCATTTGCCTTTTCTTGATGCTTCGGGTTTGTACTTTCAATTAAAGTAATAGCTCTACTTAAAAAAGTAATATCCCCTGCTAAGATTTTTTCTATAAAAGTTGAGGTTGGCGCTTGTTTTCTTCTGCTCAATTTAATTTTGTTGGCAGAAGATTTACTTGTAGTTTCAGGTTGTGAAACTCCTTCTTTTTCGGATAAGTTTGATTTAGAATCCTTTGTCATTAATTACACTAGTAAAAAAGGTATTTGTAAATTTAAAGATAAAAAAGTTGATAAAATGCAACGCTAAGAAAAAACTATCGTCTTTAAGACAAGAAATCAATAAATGAGATCAACTAAGCAATTACATCATAAGCTCATAAAAGAGTGTAAGAACCAAAATGCAAAAGCTCAATTGCAGTTATATAAAACCTATGCGAAGGGTATGCTTTTGGTGGCAAACAGATATATGAAGGACATTCATTTGGCAGAGGATGTAATGCAGGACGCTTTTATTAAGGCATTTAAAAATATAGAGAGTTATAAAGAAGAAGTTTCATTTGGAGCCTGGTTAAAGAGAATTGTAATTAATCAAAGTATTGATGAATTAAAGAAAAACAAACTAGCAATGGTTTCTATAAATGAAGAAGTATTAAATGTTGTTGATGATGGAAATTGGGAAGTTGATGATGAGGTTACCTCAGAAATGGTAATCAATACAATTAATCAATTGAAAGATAAGTACAGATTAGTGTTGACATTGTATTTGATAGAAGGATATGACCATAGTGAAATATCTCAAATATTAGGAATAACAGAGGTTACCTCTAGAACTCACCTTATGAGAGGGAAGAAATTAGTTAAAGAACAATTAAAAATTAAGAATCATGCCGAGGGATATTAGAAATTTAGCAAAAGATTTTCAACCTAAATCAGTTGAGTTATCTGATAATCATGAAGAGAAATTCTTGAAGAAACTTCAAGAAGAAATGCCAAGAAAAAAGAAATCCTACAGATGGATTTATGCGGCAGCATCTGTAATTCTTTTATTAGGGTTTGGAATTAAGTTTTATCCAGATATTAATTCAGGAGATCCAGATCCAAAGAAAACGACAACAGAGCAAGTTGTGAATTTGGGAGATATTTCTCCAGAAATGCAAAAAATAGAAAATTACTACTTAACTGCTATCAACTACGAAATAGCAAGTTTAGAAGTTACTCCAGAAAATAAGGCCTTATTAGATGAGTATTTTGAGAAGATCAGTAAGTTGGATGCAGATTACAAACGTTTAAACCAAAAGTTAAAAAAAGAAGGTGTAAACAACGATACAATTAATGCATTAATTACCAATCTTCAATTACGATTACAATTATTAATTCAGTTAAAAGATCAAGTGAATGATCTTCAATCTAAAAAGAATAAAAATGAGAGTATTACCATATAAATTAATGTTACTTTCTGTCTTTTCGTTAGTACAATTATGTGCTCAAAAGAAAGACTTTAAAGAGGAGTTTAAAGTAAACTCAGATGTTGTTATCGATATCAATACAAGACATTCAGATATCGAAATAGAAACCTGGAATAAAGATAAAGTTGTTATTGAGGCATTTATGGTTGTTGAAGGAGAAGAAGTAACCGAAGAAATGCGAGATAAGTTTTATAAAAAATGGGATTTTGATGCTTTTGGAAACAGCTCGAAAATAACGGTAAAATCAAGAACGAATTCTTTTATAGATTTCAATTCTTTTAATTTCGATGCTCCGAATTATGAGTTTTATATTGGAGATTTAGAAGATTTCTCTTTAGGAAGTTTAGATATTTTAGATTCAATAGACTTTATTGCTCCTGATGATATAATTATGATTCCTGATGTTCAATTACCACCAATGCCACCACTTCCAGATTTACCTCCGCTTCCGAGTGAGTTTGATTTCGAAGCGTATAAAAAAGATAAATCTTATTTAGAACGTTGGAAGGAAGAGAATAAAGGTATGATTGGAAAGAATGCTAAAGTAACTGTTGGTAATAGTTCAATTTCAATTAAAAGTGATGATACCGATATTACAATGTTAAAAGAGGAGGAGAAATATAAAAAGGAGATTGAAAAGGCAAGAAGGCTATATGAAAAAGAAAGAGTTAAGGCAAAAGTTGCGTACAGAGAAGCAAAAAAGAAACTATTGAAGGAACAGAAGAAATTGAAAAAGAATAAAAGAGAAAAGTTAAAAGCATCTTTGAAAAAATATAACCAAGAAAGAAAAGAAATACGTGATTTACTAAAGAAAAGAAGTAAATTAAAGATTAAACGATTGATAAAAATTAAAGCACCAAAAAATGCTAAATTTAATATGGATGTTAAGTACGGAGCATTAAGTTTTGCGAAGTAAATATTCAAAAGTTAATTAAAATAAAAAACCACTATTGTTAGTGGTTTTTTTTTATTTAAACTTGTTACCTTTACCTCTCAAGAAAACCATTCTTAATAACAAAATTATACTAAGAATAATACAATGGAATTATACAAAGAAAATCAACTGAAAATATACAATTCGCTCTCAAAATCTAAAGAAGAGTTTAAGCCTGTAACCGAAGGAAGAGTGGGAATGTATGTTTGTGGTCCAACTGTATATAGCAATGTTCACTTAGGAAATCTTAGGACGTTCATGTCATTTGATATGGTTTTCAGATATCTTTTGCATTTAGGATATAAAGTGAGATATGTACGAAATATTACAGATGCAGGACATTTAGAAAGTGATGCAGAAGAAGGTGAAGATAAAATTGCAAAAAAGGCAAGATTAGAAGAAATTGAACCAATGGAAGTTGTACAACGTTATACAGTAGACTTTCATGAAGTTACTGCTAAATATAACTTTTTACCACCAAGTATTGAACCAACGGCAACTGGACATATAGTTGAGCAAATTGAAATGATTAAAGAAATCATGGATAAAGGTTTAGCTTATGAAGTAAATGGATCTGTATATTTTGATGTATTAAAATACAACGAAGAAGGAAACAATTATGGTGTTCTTTCAGGGAGAAATGTGGAAGATGCAATTCATAATACCAGAGCTCTTGATGGTCAATCAGAAAAGAAAAACCCTCAAGATTTTGCGTTGTGGAAAAGAGCAGACGAAAGACATATCATGCGTTGGCCATCACCATGGAGTGACGGTTTTCCAGGATGGCACTTAGAATGTTCTGTTATGAGTTCTAAATACTTAGGAGAACAAATTGATATTCATGGAGGAGGAATGGATTTAAAATTCCCTCATCATGAGTGTGAAATAGCTCAGTCTCATGCTTGTTCAGGTGTACAGCCTGTAAATTACTGGATGCACGCGAATATGTTATTGTTGAATGGACAAAAAATGTCTAAATCAACAGGAAATAGTATTTTACCAGATGAGATTTTATCTGGAGACAATACTATTCTAAGTAAAGCATTTGGAGCAGGTGTTGTAAGGTTTTTTGCAATGCAAGCGCACTATAGAAGTATTTTAGATTTTTCTAACGATGCTTTGTTAGCTTCTGAAAAAGGATACAATAAGTTAATGGAAGCTTTGAGTATTCTTAAGGAATTAAAAACAGCTAAAGAATCAAGTTTTGATGTTCAAGCATGGAAACAGAAATGTTACGATGCTATGAATGATGATTTTAATACGCCGATTTTAATTGCGAATTTATTTGAAGCGGTTAAATTTATTAATCAAGTAAAAGATAACAAAGGAACTGTTTCAGCAAGTGACGCCGAGTTATTAAGTGCAACATTGAATTCTTTTGTATACAATATATTAGGATTGGTTAACGATTCAAAAGAACAAAGCTCTGATAAATTAGGAGGCGTTGTTGAGTTGTTAATTAAATTGAGAAAAGAAGCAAGAGATAATAAAGATTGGGCTTTATCGGATCAAATTCGTGATGAGCTTGCAGCTTTAGGAATTCAATTAAAGGACGGAAGAGAAGGAACTACATTTTCAGTAAACTAAGATGTTAAAAAAGATTCTTGCATTTCCGTTCATAATGTTGATTCGTTTTTATCAAACGGCTATATCACCATTCACACCAGCAACATGTAGATATAATCCTACATGTTCGGCATATTCCTTAGAAGCAATAAAGCGACACGGAATATTTTATGGAGGTTGGTTAGCTGTAAAACGAATTTTCAGTTGTCATCCTTGGGGTGGAAGTGGATATGATCCAGTACCAGAAAAGAAACAAAAAACTAAACTTTAATACTACATGAATTTTATAGCAATTACTTGGGATTGGGATCCTGAAATTTTTAATATCGGCGGATTTAGTATTCGTTGGTATAGCTTAATGTTTATCATTGCTTTTGTTTTAGGATTGCAGCTCATGAAGAAAATTTATACAGAGGATAATATCTCTCACGAGAAAATGGATCCTTTGTTTATGTACACCTTTGTTTCTATGTTAATAGGTATGCGTTTGGGTGAAGTTTTCTTTTACAGTTGGGCTGATTACCAAGATAACTTATTGCAGATTATTTTACCTTTTAGAAAACAAGAAGGAGCAGAGATGTTATTTGGTTTAGTTAAAGGTTGGAAATTTACTGGAATTTCTGGTTTCGCTAGTCATGGTGCAGCTATCGCAATTCCAATTGCATTATATTTTTATGCAAAAAAGCATTTACAAAAATCATGGTTATTCATTTTAGATAGAATGGGAATTATGGTTGCTTTGGCTGGTTTCTTTATTAGAATGGGTAATTTCTTTAATTCAGAAATCTATGGTAAGCAAACAGGTTCAAGTTTTGGAGTTATTTTCAAAAGAGCAGGAGAGAAGTATCCTTGTCACCCAACACAGATTTACGAAGCTTTTAGTTATTTAGCGTTATTCTTTATTCTATGGAGATTATACTGGAAAACAGATAAAAAGCAAAAAGAAGGGTATTTATTCGGAGTGTTTATGATAGCACTTTGGTCTCTACGTTTCTTAATTGAATTTATAAAACAACCTCAAGTAGTTGAGCGAGGAGAATGGGCGCTGAATACTGGACAATGGTTGAGTATTCCTTTAATTTCAATCGGAATTTGGTTGGTGTTAAGAAAAACAAAAACAGATAAAGTATAAATTAGAAAATAAAAAAAGGAGTAACAGAAATGTTGCTCCTTTTTTGTTTTAAATCCTTTTTAATATTCCTTTTAAAATTTCATCTTCTTCATCCAAAAGATAATCTTTAATGAAGATATCAGGAATTACACCTTCATGTTTTGTACTTCCATTTACACGTATCATTTTTCCTTTTGACATTTGAACTGTTATTCCAGTATTGGGAAGTTTAAAATAGAACACAGAGGCAATTAATGATGGAAATTCTGCTGTTTCTTCTCCTACAATAGTACCGAAATTATAATCTTGAATTTGAGCTGCAGTAACTGTGGCTTGAGAATGTGATTGTCTATTCACTAGAACGTACACTTTCCCTTTGAATCTATTGTTTATAGATTGAGGTTGAATTTTATCAAACTCATATGAATAACGTTCTCCATTTTTGTGATTAAATATAGATTGCCAATACTTACTCTTATTACTTTTTTTACCGCTTTCTTTCAATAATCTACTAGTTCTTAACTCAAAAGAACTATTCCAAGTAAAAGGTTGATTAGCAATATAAGAAACCAAATAATCGCTGAACACATTATCTCCTCCAGAATTATTTCTTAAGTCTATTATTAACGATTTTGAGGCTTTATTTTGAATTTCTTCGAATGAATTTTTAATAAATAATTTGAAGTTCTCTAAATCGCCATCAAAGCTTCCAGGATTCAAATAAGCAATAGTATTGTAGAATTTTAAAGCCATTTTAGCATTTAATAGTTCTGATCTCCTGTCCTCATATTCAGTCATAAGAGAGATTGCATTAAGTGAATGTTTTTTAGTTGCTCCTTTACACTTAATTTGAATTTCAAAATGATTGACTTGACCGAAAATCTGCCAGTAATAGCGAGGAAAACTATACATTTCTATTTTCACGTTTTTCATCATTTTTCGTTCTCCAGAAACTTGACGATAGATGCTATTTAATATTTCCTTAATAGATACTCCGTTTATACTAAAAATTTCATCTCCAATGTTAATTTTTGTATTGCTTGACCAGTTTTTACGAATTAATGCTTTGTCACCTTCAAAAGCTAGTTCTAAAGGAAAGATAGTGGCTTTATCCGAAGAAGCATACTTCATATATTCAGCACCTGGGAAATTTATACATGTATGTCCATTATTAACTAAAACAGGCAATTGTTGAAGTGTATTTGTAGCTTCTAGAATACTTAATGAATCTTTTATAATTTGATTTTTAATCTTGGTAAACCCTTTTTCAAAAGCAGTTTTGGAAACAGATTCATAAATGTCATATTGTGCTTCGAGTAAAGCTGTTTTTAAATAAGATAAATCTTCTAGAATTTGATTCTTTGTGAATTTTGTTTGTCCTTTAAGTTGCATGGAATACACTAAAAATAGGACGAAGTAAATTTTAATTTTCATGTACTTGTAATATCGTTTATGGCTGCAAAATTAAGAGTCAAAACTATGCTAGTCGTCCGAATGCTTCCATTAAGACTCATTTTTTACTTTTTTAAGGTATTGACTAGGAGTGAGTTCTGTGTTTTTCTTGAAAGCACTATTAAAAGTAGACTTTGAATTAAATCCTGCTTCGAAAGCTAAACCTAATAGAGATAGTTTTTCTAGATTTGAAGTTTTTACAAGTTTTTGAAATTCTTGAACTCTGTAAGAATTTATAAGGTCATAGAAATTTTTACCACAGTTTTGGTTGATTTTTAAAGAAACTGTTTTAGGTTTCATCTCTAAGAGTTCTGCAAGCTTATTTAAATTGATATCGGAATTTAAATAGGGTTTTTCCAAAAGCATGACTTGATTCAGTTTGTCAAGAAATTCAAGATCTTTTGATGGAGATGAATCTTCTTTTTCAATATTAGAAATTTCAGGAATGAGTAATTCAGGGTTTACTTTATTTAAATAGCCTTTGAATCCTATCCAAGTACAGGTAATAGCGAGAATAACAAAGTTCGGTAAGAAGTAATATTCTCTCAAATTTCGATCAAATACAAATCGATCAACTTCTGTAAGTATATTCCAAAGAATAGGATAAAATCCAAAAATTATAATCGGGATTTTTAACCAGTGGTGAGCTTTATCTTCAATTTTAGAAAAATATTGTTTTAACTGTAATTCATACTTGAATAAAAGTCTAATTGAAATAATACTATACACTAATATTGAGATAATTCCAATCCATTGTTGAGTAAGATATACGTATGTAATATTAGGAATCGGATCTACGTATAATGCATCCGCTCCGTTTCTATATAAGGCAGTTCTGTAAAAGATAAACTCTATCAGTAAAGGAATAAAATGAATACTATTTTTCTTGGTGAATTTAAAAGATGGTTTGGTTATACTTAAGGTGTAAAAGTATAAAGCGGGCCCCATACCATAAAGCATTTCCAGTTGAACATACCTGAAAATATGCATTAAGTTAAAGTCTTTTAACACATTAACTAATACAATATTTATGGCCATTATGGCATAAAAGAAAATAAGTAATGCTAAGAATTTATTAGCAAGTATTTTAGGTTGTTTTTTTAATATTAGAATACTCAAAATGATTGCTTGAAAAGCAAAAACACAGATTATAGTAAACAAAATTGAGTTTGAAGTGATCATCTTAATGTTTCTAATAGTTGAGTTGGTTTGTGGAACTCAAAGTCTAAAGTATATAATAAGAATGATTTTTTAAACACTTTAAGTAAAAGAAAAGGAGTGATGCTTCAATCATCACTCCCTGCAGAATCGATATAACTCGAAACTTGAATAAAACTATTTTTTAAAACTTATAGTTCTGTATTATAACTATCTACTAAGCTTACAACTTTTAGCTCCTTTTTAAACGCTTCTATTGATGATATATTTCCTTTCTTCACACGAATTGTTTTTTCCGAGTTAGGTAACATATTGAAATAATTATCTGAGAAATTTTCGTCAAAATTACCCGAAGCAAATACACCAATAGCTAGTTTTTTCGTTTGAAGAGAAACAATATATTCGGTTTCATTTTCACTTATATCGTAACTTAATTCAGGGTTAGGTAGTTCTAACTCTTTAAAATGTTTTAAGAAATGTTCATTAGAACAATTGGTTTCTTTATTTGTTGAAAACGATGCACTCAAGAAAACATCTTCGAATCCGTTTGAGTATTTCTTTAAATCTTCTTTTGAAATGAGTAAATAACTGGCAGATGAGTTTGCTGTAACTTCTATGTCTTTATTCCAAGTGTTAAGTTCTGTTCCATCAAAATTCAGAAGTTTCACTTTTAATTGTCCAGAGAAGTTTTTTAGATCATCCGTAGCAATATATATGGCAACGGAGTCAGAGCCTTTCTTATCATCAAAACTGATAATGGTTTTTTCAAACGCTTTTTTTACTCCGTAATGTAGCGCTTTCCATTTTCCGTAATAATCAATGCTCGACCAAGAGGCAACTGGCCAACAATCGTTAATTTGCCAATACAAAGATCCCATGCAACGATATCTGTTTTTACGATGAGCTTCAATTCCTGTTGTAATTCCATAGGCTTGTAATAAATGACTTACATACAAAAAGCTTTCAAAATCTTTAGGTTGTTTGTAATGACGAAGCATGTATTCTTTTATAGTACCATTTCCAATACTTGAACGTTGGTGAGATTTCATTACTTCAGAGAAAATATCATGATCTTCTGGAATTGTATATTTATTTACAGTGGCTAATTCAGGAAAAGATTGGAATCCAAATTCAGACATGAAACGTGGAATTTTTACATTGTAATTAGAGAATGGTTCCTTTCCCCACCAAACTCCCCAGTAATGAGCATCACCATCAGTATGAGATTCTGGTACTCCAAGTTCACTACTAGGAGATGAAGCCCAATATTTTCTGTCAGAATCATATTGTTCAACAACCTCAGGTAATACTTTATGGAAAATATCGGTATATGATTTCCATGTTGTATTTGCGGCTTTTTCAGATTGTTCTTTGGTAACTTTCTGTTTCCAGCCCCAGCGTTCCCAGGCAGATAATACTTCATTATTTCCACACCATAAAGCAATAGAAGTATGATTTCTTAATCGTTTTACGTTATCAATTGCCTCTTGTTTTACACTTTCTAAATATGCATCGTCTCCAGGATACATAGCACAGGCAAACATAAAATCTTGCCAAACTAATAATCCCATTTCATCACATAAATCATAAAATTCTTTGTTTTCATAAACTCCACCTCCCCAAACTCTAATCATATTCATGTTAGCATCTTTAGCAGAATTTAAAATATTCTGATAATTAGATGATTTTACTCTCGGTAAAAAGATGTCTTGAGGAATATAATTTGCTCCTTTCATAAAAGTAGGAATTCCATTGACAGTAAAATAAAAGGAAGAACCAATAGAGTCTTTTTCTCTTTTCAGTTCTATTGTTCTTAATCCAACTCGATTTACTTTAGAATCAGAATGATTTTTGTGTCGAGCTTTAACTTCTATGTTATATAAATATTGTTTACCCATACCGTTAGGCCACCATAGTTTAGGGTTTCGAATGCTAAACGGAATTGTAAATTTGTTTTGACCAGGCTTTAAATTGAACTCTTTAGATGTTACAATACTATCGTTTACGGAGATTTCAATGATACTTTTTTCAATTTCTTTATGACTATTAATTTCTACTGATGCTGAAAGAGAAGCAGAGTCTTTAGCAATTTGTTGTCTTATGAAAACATCATCAATTTTGAAGTTATCCCAACTTCTCAAAACAACAGGTCTCCATATTCCGGAAGTTACTAATCTTGGTCCCCAATCCCAACCAAAATGATAACCAGCTTTTCTTGAAAATACACTTACTTTTTTCTTGCCTTCAACTTTACCAATTTCAGCTAAATCATTATCGGAAACTTCAATTTGATAATCAATAGCATCATATTTTTCAATTCCTTTTGTAATTGGCGATTCTAGAACAACTTTTAAAGTATTATCCCCTTCTTTTAAAATTGATTTTGCGTCAACTTTATATCGACGGAACATATTGTCTGTTGTTAGGATTTCTTTATTATTCAAATAGATTTTTCCGTAGGTGTCTATTCCTTCGAATTCCATCTCAATTTGTTCTTTAGTAAGTAAATCTTTGGTGATGGTAAAGGTTGATTGGTAAATCCAGTTCGACTTATCTACCCACTGTACATCATGTTCATTTAATCTATAAAATGGATTTTCTATAACATTATTACTCAGTAAATCTGTATGAACAGTTCCTGGAACTTCGGCAGCTCTCCATACTGTGTCTTTTTCTTTTTTGAATGTCCAGTTTGAATTGATTTCCATTTCATTTACTATTGATTTTTTACATCCTATAATAGAAAAGACAATGAAGAATAGGAGGAAGTTATTGAATGACTTCATTATTTGGTTGTTTGTTGTTTTGGAGAAGTCAAGATAACAAAATATGAGTTTGCAATTTTTTACTATTCTAACATAAATTGAACATAAAATTACTTTGATAATAACCGAAAAAAACCTTATTCTAGATAGAATAAGGTTTTCATAGTATTTGTTGTACATATTAGTTATATGTCTTCCTCAGTTTTTTCCAATTATTATTTGCTTTGGAAATTAGTTTTTCGTCATTTTTTTCCTTCAACCATAATTGTTTTGCATCTAATTCAACATTATTTAAGAAGAGGTAATATTTATTGCTAATTACTAGGAATTTATTGGGGTCAACTCTAAACTTTGCTCCTGCATAAGTTCCGAAAGCGCAGTATCCACCATATTGAGGTAAATATTTTTTCGGATTACCATCAAAAGTGTTTTTTTGTGCTTCTGATGTAAAGTAGTACGTAACTCCTTCGTAAGTTGACTTGTAATTTTTACTACCTCTTTGTGCAAGATTTAAATCTAGGTATGATACCGGACTATATCCTTGAAGTGCAATATTGCTGTTGTCGATATTATTTGCTTTTTTATCTTGACCGTAAGTAGATAATGAAGTTAAAAACAAACAGGCTATTAATGTTAATTTGAAAATTTTCATGATATGTATATATTATTAATTTAATTTTTAAGAAATACTTGATTGTGGTTTATGTGCACTTACTACTAAAAGAACAGTTATTCCGTTTATCCAATAATAATAAGCGTCAATTCCTTGGAAAGAGAATAAAAATGGAACTATAACGAATAGTAATCCGACAATAAAGTCTACAGTTAAGTGTAATTTATAAGACAAAACTCTTAGAACACCTAAATGATGATCAGTTAATAATGTTAGAACGAAAGCGGCAATACCAGTTATAACTGAAATCCAAAGAGCTAACGAGTTGATTTTTCCTAATTCTAACAGAAAGGGTAATGCTATCAAGGCAATTGCCACAGGATAATCTAAAAAAGCATGAATTCTTTTAGTAACAAATTTCATAAGTAATCGGATTTAGTTTGCGTTGAAATATTCTTCTTTAATAACTTGACCTTGATCATTCCATTCTCTTTGAATGATTTCGTGCCAATAAATTTTAGAACCATCTTTCATATCAAAATCAAAAGTGAATTCTGAAGCAGAATTAGTTCCATCAACTATAGTTTTGTGATGTTTAATTCCATTTACATTTGATATTGCTCCTAGAAATCCTTCCATTTTTGCAACCATTTCTGTTTTTGAATTGGTAGTAGAATTTTCATAATCGGAAGTGTTTGCGTTAGTTGCAAAATACTTTTTTACTGCATTTACGATATCTCCTTGAGATACCATTGCGTCCATGTTTTTTACTTGATCTTTAATATTCATTTTATATACTTTTATTAAGTTATTATGTTGATACAAAGATCAGAAGAGAGTAAAAGGAAAGAGGTACAAAAAAGACGTTAACTATTGTACTTTTTTAAAAATTGAGTGGGAGTTAATTGTGTGTAATGCTTGAAGAAAGTAGAAAAGTGATTGGCTTCTTCAAAGCCTAAATAAAAAGCAATGTTTTTAATTTTCTCACCGTTTAGTAATAATTCTTTTGAAGTTCTTATGATTTCTTGTCTTATAAGTTGACCAACTGAGGTATTTAATTTTTGACGTACTTTTTTATTTAAGGTCTTTTCAGTGATATGTAGTTTATCTGCATAAAAAGAAAGGGATTTTTGAGAGGTATGATAATCATGAATCATTTGAAACAAATCATTTTCAAATTGATCATCTAATTGAAAACCAATTTGATCTCTAAATTCGCTTGGAGTAATTCCTGTGTTTTTCTTAAAGTTTTTATTAAAATAAGCTACGTCTTTATACCCTTGTTCGTAAGCTATCTGTTTGATTGGATTATCAGTAAAGGCTATAAGTTTTTGATCTTCTATTAATCGTTTATTGACTTCAAGTTTTTTTATGGTTAAACCAATCTTGTTTTTAAGAAGATAATTTATATTCTTATTGTTTTTACTGATTTTCTTAATGAGCTCTTCTACAGAAAGGTGATTTTTAAATTCTTGATCGATCACTTCTTTGATATCAAAAATTATTTGATATTCTTTCTTATCAGCTTTAAAAGGATTTTGCCAATACCATTGGTTTACTGAAATATCAATAATATCTTTTTGAGAAGAGAAAATAGTATTGGATAAGTATTTTTGGCAATCTTTACAATCTAAATAATCAATGTAACCGAGAGAAACTAAGTGCTTAAATAATATTCGAACATCTCGACTTTTAAATAAAACTTGATTATCAAAATCAATTCGTCTTACTACAAAAGATTCAGAAGAGAACTTTATGTACTGACCTTTTTCTAAAAAAATCAATTTATCATCCCAATTTAAATAGTTTTTAAAATCTACTTCAATTGTTCCTTTTCCTTTTAGGATATGAAATAAAGAATGAGTTTCTAAAAAATAGATTTTATTAACTTCAGGAGTAAACTTAGATACCATTAACCTTTTTAATGATTGTACATTTTATTGGATTTAAAGGTAATGTTTTTCAATAAAAAAGCTCGATGATATTACATCGAGCTTCTTGAATTTATTTTGTGATATAAACTTTTGTTTGATAATTGTAATTCCCGGATTGAATTTTTACAATATAGATCCCACTGGTCACGTTCGGTAGTTGAACTTGAAAATCACTAGTTTGATATTTCTCGTTTTTAATCTGCTTACCAAGTAAATCGTAAACTTGCACTTTGTATTCTTGACCGTTGGAACTATTGGAAATTTTAACATTGAAATTTCTATCAGTAGAAGGGTTTGGATAAATACTCACATTATTTTTATCTGCAATATTATCTCCAATACTCAATGTTTTATCACTTATTCCTTGAATTACTAAAGAAAAATCCTGAGGATTAAGTAGAGTTCCTTTATGAGTAACTTCTAAAGTATATGTTCCTGCAGGTAAGTTTTTAGTATCAATTCTTTCAATATTATCTCTAAAGTTATCTCCTTTTGTTGCCGCGTCGTCAAAATTATTTGATGTTGCGTTAGGAGTTAAAACCCATGGTTTAAATTCATTCCCATTCTTATCATAAACAATTACATCCAAATCATTAATCAATTTAGTTTCTTGATTATCTTCACTGAAAATAATATCACTCGCTGCTGGATCTGTCCATGCAATACTTACAATTAGATTTGAACCTTCTTCAATGTCAAATTCAGTTTTATATATTTCACCTTGTGAAAGAGATAACTCTTGAATTTTAGTAGTCTTATTTAGTTCAGAAATTACATTTGCGGCACGCTCAGCATTTAAAATTCCCCAACCATTTTGAAAATCAGGGCCATCATTTACACCAGCTTCATCTGTTGTTCCAAGTAGAAGAGCTCTGACTGTTGCCGATCTCATGAAAAAGCTTGTTTTATTGCGGTAATGTTGTTGAAGCAGTGCGATACTACCAGTAACCGTTGGAGTTGACATAGATGTTCCGCTTTTGGTTGAATATTCTGTTGTACCAGCATTATCAGATGAAAATAAGGTTACACCATTTGTAACCAAATCAGGTTTTATTCTCCAGTCATCTGTTGGTCCCCAACTACTAAACGCTGATTGAACAACTGACTCAGGTCCAGTATAAGATGAAATATCTTCAACAGCACCAACTACGATTACGTTTTTAGCTGTCGCTGCAGCTCTAACTAAATCATATCCATTATCAAAAATATTAATTCCGTCATTTCTTGTATTCCCTGCGGATTTACACATTGTTAAATAAGGAGCATTATAAGTAATAATATCCCAATTTCGGGCATCAGTATTATAGGCTCCATAAAATTGTTGAGTATTGAAAGTTGGTAACCTTTGTGAATAAGAATGATTTGATAAAATACCTCCTGCAGCAGCAAAATCTGCAATTTCCGCCTCATCATTATCTGCCAAATATGCTTTCATTGTTGCCGCAGATGCCATTCCTCTTGCTTCTGAGTTTATACCAGTAGCAATCATAGTACCAGTAGTGTGAGTAGCATGACTTGATGCACTAAAAGGATCAATTATATCTACTCGGTTAATATATTCTTGATGATTTAATAGAGGAAGCCCACCAGCTTCCCAGTGACCTATAGTTACTCCTGATCCATCTAAGTTTAATCCAGAAGAACCTCCTTGCCAAATTTTATTAACTCTTGCCGAAATAGCTGCAGCATCATTATCTTCTATATAATAAATAGGATTTCCCTTAGAATCAAAATTGGAAAGAATGGCAACCTTGTTATTTTTTAAGTTGAATCTTTTGGGTTGATTGCTCGATTGGAATACTTGCAGATTTGTGTTGTAGTTTTTACTACTTTTTTGGGAAAACTCTTTTAGTTTTTGAACATTCGTTTGCTTTACAATGTAAGCTTTATCTTGTCCATTTTGACCAAAAAAATGGATTGATACCAATAGCAATGGTAAAGTAAGTAATACTTTTTTCATAGCTTATTTTAGATTTAAATTTAGTTAATACTTTTTCAATAATATAGAATAGATCTGACAAAATTCATACCATAGCATTTATGAATTTTAAAATTATTCTATTTATTCTGATACGAATTTAATAATCTTTTTTATAAAAATTAAATGGGATTATTAAAACTTCATTCTTAATTTAAAGTTTAAAACTCTTCCTGTCATAAAGTTTGGAATAGCAAATTGTTGTTTGCTATAAACATCTCTTACCCAAGTATTGGTAATTGAATTTCTGATATCGAAGATGTTAAATAGCTCCAATCCTGCAGATAATTCTTCAAAGTTATTTAGAAACTTATTTGAGGTAGTTTTATTGTTGTCAATAAATATATAAGAAACACCAACATCTGCTCGTCGATAATCTCCTAAACGATTTTGAAATTCGTAAACATCAGCATAAGCAGGTGCTCCACCAGGAACTCCCGTGTTATATACTAAATTCAAATATGCTTTTAAATCAGGAAGATTAGGTACGTAATCTTGGAAAAGGAGTCCAAGTTTAATTCTTTGATCTGTTGGTCTAGCAATGTAACCTCTGTTATCAATATTTTCTTCTGTTTTTAAATAACCAAAACTTATCCAGCTATCGCTACCAGGAACAAATTCTCCGTTTAATCTCACGTCTAATCCATATGCGTAAGCATCTGTAACATTATCTGCTCTATATCGAATTCTAACATTATCTATAGAGTAAGCATTAACATCACTTAGATCTTTATAGTAAAGTTCGGTTGTTAGTTTAAAAGGTCTATTCCACATCGTGAAACTATAATCATTCCCTAAAACAGCATGAATAGATTTTTGAGCTTTAACATCAGCTGAAATTTGACCATCAAAACCTCTTAATTCCCTGTAAAAAGGAGGTTGAGAATAATATCCTCCTGATAATCTAAATAGCATATCGCTATTCCAATCTGGTTTTATTGCGAACTGTGCTCTCGGACTAAATATCATATGACTTTTAGATGTTCCTCCGACAGGATTTACATTCCAATATTGTCCTCGGACACCGGCGTTAAACCAAACATCATGATCTCCCCAAGTAGTTTTTCTACTGAATTGTAAAAATCCAGAAAAGCGATCAATATCAACGGTATTTTGAGCACGAACATTTTGAAATGGTTCAATTGGTCCCGTAAAAGGTGTGTATGGTTGATTATTTCCGATATTATGATGTGGAGGTCTTACTGAAAAACCAACACTATCTATAATTTCCCATTCACGGATTCTATCTTTAATATTTTCTCTTTGATATTTAGCACCAGCTCTCCATTCATTATTTCCATCTTTTAAAGTTGCTCTTACTTGCGCATTAACGATCAAAGCGTCTAAATCATTTCTAGCATGATTCAATTGAGAACCAATCCCTTGAGCAAATTCAACTTCACCAAAATTTTCAGAGCCTAGATTAGTGTTTACTTGACCCAAATTGTATTGAGCAGCGATATCAAAATATTCTTCCTCTTGAGTATTAAATGAAGAAACTATTCCAGTTAATTCTAGATTTTCATTCACTTTATAATCCATAGAGAAAGCTCCAAAGAATGTTTGGAAACGATCTACTTCCTGACCTTGATAGAACACAATAAGTTCTAATGGATTAGCTATAGTTCCAAAACGTGTTCTTCGAGATAATGGTTTATAATCGTAGTTGTTAAGAGAGAAGTTTCCTAAGAAATTTAAACTAACCTTAGAAGAAAGCTCATAAGATAAAAATGTTTGAATATCAGTAAAACTTGGTCTAAAGTTGACTTCAGTTTGCTTGTCATTTACAAATAAGCTATTGTCTCTATATCTTACACCTAGTATTGCACTTAATTTGTCGTTAAATAATAATCCTTCCGTTGTAACACTTGCTCCCAGAAAACTCAAATCCACTTGAGTACTGCTTTCCGTTGGTTTTCTATAGGTAATATCTAAAACAGATGATAATTTATCTCCATATTTAGCTTGAAAACCACCAGCAGAGAAATCAATGTTTTGAATCATGTGAGAATTAATAAAACTTAATCCTTCTTGCTGACCTGAACGAATTAAAAACGGACGATAAACTTCAATTCCATTTACATAAACAAGGTTTTCATCGAAATTACCACCTCTTACGTTATATTGTGTACTTAGTTCATTGTTGTTACTCACACCAGGAAGTGTCATTAAAACAGCTTCAACTCCTGCATTTGGTCCAACTACAGTTTCAACCTTTTTTGTATCTATTTTCGTTATTCCTTGAGCTTCTTTTTTTCTGTTTTTAACAATTACTTCTTCTAATTCCTCTGTTTTAATAGTTAGCGTAGGAGAGAAGTTGATTGTTCTAGCACCTCGAGTAGTAAACTTTTTTAAAATTGTTTTATACGAAACATGAGAAAAGGTAACTTTTACTGTTTTTCTAATCGGAATTTGAAAAGAATAATTTCCGTCTTTATCAGTAGTTGTTCCTTTATCTAAATAACTAATAGCTACACCTTCAATAGGGTCGTTAAATTTATTTACTATTTTTCCTTGAACTGTTGACATTTTTTGAGCAAAAAGCAACGAAGGGAATAATACAAGAAGTAAGAGTTTTTTCAAAATGATTTATTATTTACGATAAAACGTAGTAGAAATAGTTTCAGTATTTCCAACATTATCAGAAACTACAAGTTTAAAGATATGTTTGCTACCAACCAATTTTTTATCAGAAAAATCGTAGGTTAAAATTCCCTTTTTGTGATTGTATTCCATTAGAACCCAATTACCATCAATTGTAGCACGGTATTCGTTAATCCCAGATTCTTTATCTGAAATTTTAACTTTTAAAGTTTTGTTTTTGGTTAACCATCTTCCTTCTTCAAAATTAACTAAAGATAATTCAGGTGATGTTTCATCAAAAAGTAATGTGTAACTTCCTAATGTTTTCTGATTAGTAAATACCTTATTTTCTCTTCTTTTTGTAGTTACATATCTTGGATATTTCTTTTTAGTAACATTTGCAATGTATACATGTTTCTTTTCCTTGTCTGAAAGATGACTTGTATTAAATGTTAGCGTAAACTTTTTATCTAAAGGAATTGTAGGTTCATGAACTTTAGCAACTCCATCTTCTACTGAAAAATCTAAAAAACAATTGTGATAAAAGCTATTTTTAGGAAAAGCAATAGTAATACTATCCTTTTCAAATTTTTGAAAATTGGTTGCTACAATTTTATAGTTGGTAGTATCTTTTTTTGAAAACATACTGTTTGCTGGTACTCCTTTAATTGGAATTCTAACAGCAGTTGCATTTCCATCAAAATCTTTGGCTATAATTTCAACATTATAATTCTGATAAGAATTAATCAAAATCTTTCCATTATTAATTAAATCCTCGTACAGACTTAGCTTGTTTTGGTCAACTTTATGGGTTTTCTGATAACGTTTTTTATACTTACTGTAATGTTCATAGTCGATTAAAAGATTAATGTATTTGCTTTCAGAAAAAGAAAACGATTCAACATCATGATAGTACACTCGCTTTCCATTTACGTTCATCTCTAAACTATAAATTCCGTTTTTATTCATAGCAGCGTCTTGGTGATCATAAACATAAATACCGAGGCCAATATTTCCGTTAGCTGTAATTCGATTGGCTACAAAATTTCCATTTTCTAATTCCTTGATTGGAACGATCAAATTATTGTTGGAATTATTTATTCGAGAACTATTATCCAAAGAGAAAACTTTCAATCCTTTTATGATTGGTTTTTTAGTGTCTTTCGCTCGTAAACCAAAAACCATTGGATTAATAATATTTTCTGTTTTTGTATCACGTATTTCGTAATGCAAATGTGGACCAGAAGAACTTCCTGTATTACCAGAATAAGCAATTATTTCACCTTTTTTAACCTTGAATTGTTCTGGTTTTGGAAACAAATTACCAATATTGTTTTTTTCTTTTTTGTACTGAATACTTTTTACGTAAGCTTGAATTTTAGGAGAGAATTTCTGTAAATGTGCATATACTGTGGTATAACCATTTGGATGATCAATGTATAGTGCTTTTCCATAACCATATTGCCTTATTTTTATTCTAGAAACAAATCCGTCAGCAGTGGCCTTAATAGGAATTCCCTCTCTTTTTTGAGTTTTTAAGTCTATACCAGAATGAAAGTGATTACTTCTTAATTCACCAAACGTTCCAGCAACTACAACAGGAATATCCATTGGAGCAGAAAAATAGTTTTTCGGGTATTTCTTCTGAGCTACAGAAACTCCAAATATGAAGAATAAAAAAAGAGAGAAATAATACTTCAAAGCGATACAATTTAATAACGAAATTACTAAAATTATGCCATATTTATATTGATTTGACAACCAGTAGATTAAGAAAAAAAGCCTTAAGAGTTGCGATTGTTAAAAGAGATTGTTAATTTTGTGGGAAATGGTTTTATCTCAATAATAAATGAGTAATACTTTAGAAGCAATTCATTTACTGGAACTTAAGTTAAAAGATGTATTAACTAGATACGAGTTTCTAAAAAAAGAAAACGAAGTACTGCTTCAACAAAACGGAGAATTACAGTATTTATTAAATGAAAAAGAACAGCAATTAGAAGCTCAAGAGAAAAAGTTTGAAGTTTTAAAAGTTGCTAAAACCATTGAAGGCAGTAATAAAGATTCGAGAAATACAAAACTCAAAATAAATGCTTTAATTCGAGAGATAGATAAATGTATTACCCTCTTGAATGCGTAAGAAAGTTCTTTTAAAAAATGGAAAAATTAAAAGTTAATGTAGTCATAGCTGGAAGAACATACCCTTTGATAGTCAATAGTGAACTAGAAGAAGAAGGAATGAGAAAAGCGGCTAAACTTATTAACAACTTGATTTTAAATTTTGAACAAAATTATGCGGTGGCTGATAAACAAGATGTTTTAGCAATGTGTGCATTACAATTTGCATCTAAACTAGAAATTAATTCTTTGCAAACATCTAAAGAAGCTACAGAAGTGTTAAATAAAGTAAATGAGCTGACACATATGTTAGATGATCATTTAAAATAAGTTCATTATATAACAGTTAACATACTGCCTATATTAGTAATAAAGTTTAATAAACTCAACACTATTCAATTAAAAAGAATGAGTCTTGGTTAGTAAAGCAAGCCGTTAGTTCGGATCCTTGATCAGCCAGTTAGTTCTAAACCTGTTTTTCAGGAGTTTATAAAACACTACTAATATGGGCTTTTTTTATTTTTAAGAATATATATATTCAATTATGGAAGGATTAGTATTACCAATATTGGTAGGTGTAATAGGAATTGCAGTAGGTTTTATTATTGCAAAAATGCTGGAGAAAACTAAAGCTAATAAGCTACTTAAAGAAACAGATAAGGAAGCTAAAAATATATTAAAAGAAGCGAAGTTAGAAGCTGAGGCAATTAAGAAAGATAAAATATTACAGGCGAAAGAAAAGTTTATTGAACTTAAAGCTGAGCATGAAAAAGTAATTTTATCTCGCGAGAAGAAAATGTCTGATGTAGAAAAGAGGATTCGAGATAAAGAATCTAGAGTTTCTTCAGAATTAGACAAAAACAAAAAACTAAGTCAGTCTTTAGAGAAAAAAACTTCAGACTTAGATTACAAACTAGACTTTTTAGAAAAAAGAGAATCAGACGTTGAAAAATTACACAAGCGTCATGTAGATATGCTTGAGCAAATCTCTGGTTTCTCTGCTGATGAAGCAAAAACAGAATTAGTTGCATCTTTAAAAGAGGAGGCAAAAACAGATGCTATGAGTTTCATCCAAGAAACTATGGAAGAAGCTAAGCTAACTGCTCAACAAGAGGCTCGTAAGGTTGTTTTAAATACAATTCAAAGAGTAGGAGTAGAGCAAGCTATAGAAAACTGTGTTTCTGTTTTTAATTTAGAATCTGATGATGTAAAAGGTAGAATTATTGGTAGAGAAGGTCGTAATATTAGAGCTTTAGAAGCTGCAACTGGTGTTGAAATTATTGTAGATGATACTCCAGAGGCAATTATACTTTCTTGTTTTGATCCTGTTCGTCGTGAAATAGCTCGATTATCGATGCATAAATTAGTTACAGACGGAAGAATTCACCCTGCAAGAATTGAGGAGATAGTTCGTAAAACTGAAAAGCAAATAAATCAAGAGATTATTGAAGTTGGTAAGCGTACTGTTATTGAATTAGGAATTCATGGTTTACATCCTGAATTAATTAAAACAGTTGGACGAATGAAGTATCGTTCTTCATACGGACAAAACTTATTACAGCACTCTAGAGAAGTTGCTAACTTATGTGGTTTAATGGCCGCAGAAATGGGCTTAAATGCAAAAGCAGCAAAAAGAGCTGGGTTATTACATGATATTGGAAAAGTTCCAGAAACAGAAAGTGAATTACCTCACGCTTTATTAGGAATGCAATGGGCAGAAAAATACGGAGAGAAGAAAGACGTTTGTAATGCAATTGGAGCTCACCACGATGAAATTGAAATGAAGAGTTTAATTGCACCAATCGTACAAGTTTGTGATGCGATTTCAGGAGCGAGACCAGGAGCTAGACGTCAAGTTTTAGATAGTTATATTCAACGTTTAAGAGATTTAGAAGATATCGCATTTGGATTTAATGGAGTACAAAAGGCTTATGCCATTCAAGCAGGTAGAGAGTTGAGAGTTATGGTTGAAAGTACTAAGGTAAATGATGAGAAAGCGGCTGAATTATCGTTCAATATTTCTCAGAAAATTCAGAATGATATGACTTATCCAGGTCAGGTTAAAGTAACTGTAATTAGAGAAACAAGAGCAGTTAATGTAGCGAAATAATATTCGTATTAAAATATCATCTTAAATTTTAAGATTTTTTAAAGCACAAGTAAATTACTTGTGCTTTTTATTTTAATTCATTCTGTTAATCCTAAAGAATGTTTCAAAATGAGTTTTTCATTTTGGGTATACAGTCTTATTGTTAATTATATAATTATTATGTAAATGCAAAATGTACTGTTTATATACGTAAATAATAGTAAGTCGTACTTATGAAGTATTAGGTTGTTTTATATTTGCCAATTAGCAGTTTAATTTGTCTGGTTAATATTCCGATTATCAAGAATTACAATTCAGTCAAGTTTTTAAAAACGATGATAACGGAGAAATGCTTATTCTTCCAGTTATTTTTAACTACGAAATTGTAGATAAGCTTAAGTTCGGAACTGATCCTGTATTTGATTATTACTTAAGTGAAGATGATGACGATGATTCAAATTTTGGGTTAGGTTTAGGTTTTAAAGGAGTTTATGATATTTCTGATGAAATTTCTATTACTACTATGTATTCATTAGGAATTACAAATAGGTCTCCAGATCTTCATGTTTCTGCAGGTTTTCAAACGTCGGATGTAACATTTAAATTTGACTTTTTCCAGGTAGGTTTAAGCTATAAATTCTAATTTTAAGTATTATAGAATAAATAGAGTATTTAATAAAACAAAAACCACTGTGTAAACAGTGGTTTTTTTGTTAAGTGAGCAAACTTATTATCTTCTTCTTGACCTCCTAGAATTTCTGTTTTTGTTGCCGTTATTACCATTATTATCCTTCTTTGGAAATGGTTTTTTACCACTATTTCTAGTTCTTCCAAAACCTCTTGAAGGTTTGTTGTCGTTATCATCATTCCTTCTTCTTCCACCTCTTCTTCTTCCGCCACCTTTTCTTTCGGTCTTTGTAATCTCAATATTAACTCTTCTGCCGTTAAATTCAGGAGAATTATCTGAGAACGCATCTAATGTCTGAGATTCAAAGTTTTTATCAATTTCAAAGAATGAGAATGTATCTAATATATCGATAGCACCAATTTCAACATTACTGTTAATTCCTTGTTCATTAATCAATCCCATTAATTTTGCAGGATTTAGACGATCTTTTCTACCTAAATTGATAAAGAATCTAGTCATGTCTTCACTAGACATTCTTCCGTTTCTACTTCTTCTATCACCACGATCTCTATCTCTATCACTTGACATTTTATTTAAATCAGGTGCGTTTTCGTAGTAAGACAAGAAAGAGTTGAATTCAAGCGAAACAAATTTTTGAATCAATTCCTCACGAGAAAAATCTTTTAATCGATCATAAATATTCGGTAAAAAACTGTCAATTTCAGAAGTATTTACTTCAGACTTCTCAACTTTATCAATTAGATGGAATAACTGTTTCTCACAAATTTCTTTTCCTGTAGGAATAGTAGTTTCTTCGAATTTTTTCTTTAAAATTCTCTCAATAGGGTTCAGCTTATTTCTTTCTTTTCTGTTTACTAATGCAACAGAAATACCTTTGTTTCCAGCTCTTCCTGTACGTCCACTTCTGTGGTTGTAATTTTCAATCTGATCTGGTAATTTATGATTGATAACGTGAGTTAAGTTATCTACATCTAAACCACGCGCGGCAACATCAGTTGCAACTAACATTTGGATATTTTTCTTGCGAAATTTCTCCATTACGCTATCACGTTGTGCTTGAGATAAATCCCCATGTAACGAATCTGCATTATAACCATCTTGAATTAGTTTATCTGCGATTTCTTGCGTTTCTCTACGCGTTCTACAGAAAACTATGGCATAAATATTAGGATTGATATCAGCAACCCTTTTTAAGGCTGGATAACGTGTTTTTTCATTAACTAAATAGTATTGATGAGTAACATTATCAGAACCTTGGTTTTTTTGTCCAGAAGTAACTTCTACTGGATTGTGCATATAATTTCTCGCGATGGCTTCAACTTCTCTCGGGAAAGTAGCCGAGAATAGTAAAGTTTGCTTGGTTTCCGGAGTTGCTTCTAATACTTTATCGAGTTCTTCTTTGAATCCCATGTTAAGCATTTCATCAGCTTCATCTAAAACTAACCACTTAACATTCCCCAGTTTTAAAGCTCTTCTTCGAATTAAGTCAACTGTTCTACCAGGCGTACCAACGACAATTTGAGCTCCTTTTTTTAATTGTCTAATTTGTTGTTCAATATTAGCTCCACCATAAACAGTAACTACTTTAAGTTTTGGTAAGTATTTAGAAAAATCTTCAATATTTTTTCCAATTTGAACAGCTAATTCTCTTGTTGGAGAAAGTATAATTGCTTGTGTAGTATTATCTTGATCATCTGCTAATTCCACTATTGGTAAACTGAAAGCAGCAGTTTTACCTGTTCCAGTTTGTGCAAAAGCTTTTAAATCTTCATTTGATGATAAAATTTGTGGAATAGCTTTTTCTTGAATAACCGTTGGAGTTTCATAACCTAAATCTACCAACGCTTTATTAATAGGTTCTTTTAAACCTAAATCTGCGAATTTTGACATATTGTGAATTTAAACGAATTCACAGATGCCCTATCCGCGAATTCTATATATTAATCTATTTTAGGACGGCGCAAAAGTAGTGAATAAAAACTAAAGTACTCTATTAAACGTAAATTATTGAAGGTCTGTGATTTGCTTCTCTATTTTTTTTGAAGATAATCCACAAAAACCATTAACAACAACTCCTTTATTATTAATTAAAACCATTCTCGGATATCTACTGGTTAAGAAGTTGTGAGCATCACTATCTTTATTCAGATAGAACTGATGTCTGATATTTAATTCTTTGATGTATTCATTTTTGTCTTCATTCATATTGATAACCATGAATTTTACACCAGGATTATTGTTGATTAAATAGTTCATTCTAGAGGCTACCCACTTATTAGATGAGTATTCTTTATTTCTAAAATAAATTACGGTGCTATTACCTTTAATCACACTCCTAATATTTTCCATTGATCCCTGAGGAGAAAACAACTTAAAATTAGGTATTCTTTTTTTCTTAGGAATATGTTTTACATCAGATAGTAAACATGCAATTTCTTCTTTATCTGCATCGTTTGTTGAGAATTTTGCAAAAGTATTATATGCCTGCTTGTTTAAACCACAACTCGTTTTTGTATAAAAGTGCCTAATTATAGTTTCTTTAAGTAGTCTGTTTTTTAATACTCTCGATTCTATTTTATCATCTACAGTTTCTAAAACAGCAATTGTAAAGTCGTCACCTTCGTCTTTTACATTCTCTGCATATACATCATAATAGATATTATTGTAAACATAATCACGATATGGAGAATAGAACATCAACGAATCTCCATTAATTCCTACCTCGGGTCTGTGTGAAACAAATCTTTCTTCTTTAAGAGTTTCCGGTTCTTCCTTTAAACGATTGTTGATTGAATAGGTTTCTAGCTTGGTAAATAGAGGATAGAATAAAGCAACTTTTAAAACATCAATATAATTTTCAGATGTTTCTGGATAATCCGTTATGAAATTTTCTAAATAATCATCCTTAAGAACTTTTAAGGAATCTACAGTTCTTAAAAAATCTTCTGAATTAAGTTGGTAATATTTGTAAAAATCTTTTGACTGTTTCTCGTTTATTAAGAAGTTTTCGATTAATGCATTATTTTTTTCTGCATTACTACCACTAAAAACTAAAGACTCATCAAAATCCCAAGTATTAAGACGAAGAAGTAAACTATCTTGAGGCTCCAAGAAGATATATTGAAATTCAGAACCATGTCTAAAAAGGTATAATCCTTCTTTAATATTCTTAAAACTTCCAATAAATGTATTATCAGGATTTAATTTAATAGTGTCTATAAGTTCCTCATAATGATTTTGTAAGGTCACAAAATCAGCCTTAGGATTGATGATTTTTCCGCCTAAATATGTTAAGTTCTCTTTTTTAGTTTCGTTACAACTAAGTAAGAAGACGGATAAAAGGGGAACTATATATTTAATCATTCTATTCAAAGTGGCATATAAATTAACGCTCAAAAATAGAAATATAGAGTAAATCAAGATGTTAATTCGATGTTAATATTCCAAAAAATAAGAGATTTTTAACGATGTAATTTATAGGTCATAAATGCTGAAAAAGTCCCTAGATTTTATACTTTTGCATCGAATTTAAAAAATCAAAAAATGTTAACAGTTTCTAATTTATCAGTTCAGTTTGGTAAGAGAGTGTTGTTTGATGAGGTAAACACTAAGTTTACACAAGGAAATTGCTACGGAATTATCGGTGCGAATGGAGCGGGAAAATCTACTTTCTTAAAAATATTATCGGGTCAAATAGATCCTACTTCTGGACAAGTTCATTTAGAACCTGGAAAAAGAATGTCTGTATTATCTCAAGATCACTATGCGTTTGATGAGTTTCCTGTTTTGGAAACTGTGGTAATGGGGAATAAAGATTTATATAAAATTAAGAAAGAAATTGACGCGTTATATGCCGACTACACAGATGAAAATGCTGAGAAAATTGGTGAGCTTCAAGTTCAATTCGAAGAGATGAACGGTTGGAATGCTGATTCTGAAGCTGCAGCAATGTTATCTAACTTAGGAATTAAAGAAGATTTACATTATTCTTTAGTTAAAGATTTAGATGGTAAGCAAAAAGTACGTGTATTATTAGCGCAAGCATTATTCGGAAGTCCAGATGTGTTGATCATGGATGAACCTACCAATGATTTGGATTTTGAAACTATTTCATGGTTAGAAAACTTCTTAGCTAATTATGATAATACGGTAATAGTTGTTTCTCACGACCGTCACTTTTTAGATGCAGTTTGTACGCATATTTCAGATATTGACTTTGGAAAAATCAATCATTTCTCTGGAAACTACACGTTCTGGTATGAATCAAGTCAATTAGCAGCAAAACAAAGAGCACAACAAAATAAGAAAGCAGAAGACAAGAAGAAAGAATTAGAAGAGTTTATTCGTCGTTTCTCAGCGAATGTTGCAAAGTCTAAACAAGCGACTTCACGTAAAAAAATGATTGAGAAGCTAAATGTTGAAGAAATTAAACCTTCTAGTCGTAGATATCCTGCAATTATTTTTGAAAGAGATAGAGAAGCTGGAGATCAAATTTTAAATGTTGAAGGATTAGCTGCAAAAGATGCAGAAGGAGAATTGTTATTTTCTAATATTGATATCAACTTAAATAGAGGAGATAAAGTTGCTGTAATTTCTAAAAACTCTAAAGCTACAACTGCTTTTTATCAAATTATAGCTGGAAATGAAGATGCATTAGAAGGAAAATTCAGTTGGGGTGTTACTACAACTCAATCATATTTACCATCTGATAATTCTGAATTTTTCCAAAATGGAGATTTAAACTTGGTCGATTGGTTACGTCAATATGCTAAAACTGAAGAAGAAAGAGAAGAGGTTTTCTTACGCGGTTTCTTAGGTAAAATGATTTTCTCTGGTGAAGAAGCATTGAAGAAAAGTAATGTGTTATCTGGAGGAGAAAAAGTTCGTTGTATGTTATCTAGAATGATGATGACAAGAGCTAACATCTTGAAATTAGATGAGCCTACAAACCACTTAGATTTAGAATCTATTCAATCATTAAACAACTCTTTAATTAACTTTAAAGGAACTGTTTTATTCACAACTCACGATCACGAGTTTGCTCAAACTGTTGCGAATAGAATTATTGAGATTACACCAAATGGAGTAATTGATAAGTATGCTACTTTTGATGAGTATTTAGATGATTCTAAAGTAAAGGAGTTAAGAGAGAAAATGTACGCATAAGTTGCGTTTATTATAAAATAAAAAAGGAAGCTTATTTAGCTTCCTTTTTTATTTTTTATTCTTTTCTAATTGGACTAATAATATCTACATCACTAAATGCTATTGCGCCTCGAATAATTCCATCGATGCTGGATTTTAGAGCTTCAATTAACTGCATTTTTAATTGAGATTTATGATATATTAAACTTACTTCTCTTGCTGGAGGAGGAGTTGTGAATTCTCTTAAGTGAGTCCTATCCTCTTCGTTTAAGTCTAAAGTGTTTAAGTACGGTAGTAACGTCATTCCTAAACCGTCTTTTGATAGTTTAATTAACGTATCAAAACTTCCGCTTTCTAGGTGAAACCTTTTCTGATCGTCCTTTTTATTAATCTTACAAAGGTTAATAACACTATTTTTAAAACAATGTCCGTCTTCTAACAATAGAATATCTTCTAATTCTAAATCTTCTACAGTTAGCTTTTCATTTTCGTATAATCTGTGCTCTGTTGGAATTAATCCTACAAATGGTTCGTAATATAAAACACGTTCTTTAATGGCTTCATTACCTAATGGTGTTGCAGCAATTGCAGCATCAATATATCCGTCCGAAAGTTTTCTTATGATTTCTTCAGTAGTTAACTCTTCAATGATCAATTGAACCTTAGGATATGTTTTAGTGAAGTGTTTTAAAAACATCGGTAATAATGTTGGCATTATGGTAGGAATAATACCTAGTTTAAATTCTCCTCCTATATATCCTTTTTGTTGATGAACAATATCAATAATTCTATTACTTTCATCAACAATAACTTTTGCCTGTTCTACAATTTTTTCTCCAACAGGAGTTAGTTCAATAGGTTTTTTTGATCGATTAAAAATTTTAGCATCCAATTCTTCTTCTAGTTTCTGAATTTGCATACTAAGAGTGGGTTGAGTTACAAAACAATGCTCTGCGGCAACCGTAAAGTTTTTATGTTCTGCAACTGCAAGTGTATATTTTAATTGAGTGATTGTCATTAATAATAATTTTCGATAAAGATATTAAAACTATCAATTAAACTAATAATTGTTAGCTTTAATTTTGATCTAATTTTGTGCTTATAAAACAGACAAAATATGACAAAGACTATAATAGGATTAGATAAATTAAAATCAGAGAAGCTTGTTGAGGAGTTAAATTTATTACTTGCTAATTTTCAGTTATACTATCAAAATTTAAGAGGATTACATTGGAATATAAAAGGAAAAAATTTCTTTGAATTACATGCAAAGTTCGAAGAGTTATATACAGATTCTCAAATGAAAATCGATTTAATAGCAGAGCGAGTTTTAACTTTACAAGGAGAGCCTTTACATACTTTTGAAGATTATATGAAAATAGGATCAGTACCAATTGGTAAAAGTATTAGTAAAGATGAAGAGGCGATTACTTTGGTTCTAAACTCACTTACAGAGTTGCTGAAAATTGAACGTGATATACTTGAAACTTCGGATGACGCAAATGACGAAGGAACAAATTCAATGATGAGTGACTTTATAGCAGAACAGGAAAAAACCGTATGGATGTTAAATGCATGGTTAGCGGGTTAGTTTAACGAAAAGTTTACAATAAATATTAAAAAGAGTAGTCATTTTAGGATTACTCTTTTTTGTTTTATTGTTTTTAAACAATTGTAATACAGTTTTTTAGACTGTATTTTATTTTGTTGTGTTGGCTTGTTTAAATTAATTCTAATTATTAAACCTTAGTTTAATTGTGTAACATTTTCTTAAAAAGAAATTAAAATACGATTGATTTAAACTTTAAATAGGTGGACTTGTTTTGTATCGATTAAAAACAAAAACTTAATAAGGACACAATGAAAAATCTAAAACTAACTTTAACTGCTTTATTAGCAATTTCTATCGGTTTTACAACTTTAACATCTTGTGAAGATGGAAAAGACGGAATTGATGGAGTAGACGGACAAGATGGTGCTGTAGGAGCGACTGGTGCAACAGGGGCTACAGGTGCTGATGGAACAGATGCATCAGTATATTTAGCATCTTCTAAAACACCGAACTTTTTAAAAGTAACTAGTGAATTTGTTGGGTTAAAAATTACTCCAATTTTATCTTCTGAAGATGTTATTCCAAATACACCAGATTTCGTTTACGGTTCAATGGCAGACGGTGCTGGTTTATTAGCTGAAGCTGATGGAACATTTACTTTAATTAACAATATCGAAGCTGATTATTCAATTGCTAGAATTAAATTAAACAAAAACTTAAGACCATATTACGGAGAGTATATTTTAAACGCTTCGGCTACTGCTGAAACAGCTCAATGTTCAGGATCTATGATTTCTATGCAAGAGCATGGATTTGGACCAATGTACTTATCTGGAGGTGAGTGGGGAGGATCTTCTAAAGGTGTTTTTGCCACTGATCCATATAAATCAGCTGCTGAAGCTGGTACTGGAAAATTATTATCTGCATTCGGCCAATGGTCTACTGAGAATGCAGTTGTAATTGGTAAAGATGCTTACCCAACTAAAACAGTTGCTTTTATTGGTGATGATCATTCTGATAATGATGTACCTTCAGGACAATTAGGAATGTATGTTGGAAACAGAGGAGATTTAGAAGGTGGAAAATTATACGGATTAAAAGTTACTACTGCTGGAATCGATTACGAAGTTGATATGGTAGAAGGAACTGAGTATGATGCTGAGTTTGTAGAATTAACAGAAAGAGAAATTAGTGCTTTAGATGCAGAGGCTAAATCTAAAGGGGTTATGGGATTCTCTCGTTTAGAGGATATCGACTGGAGAAGAGGAGTTGCTGGAAATCAAAGAGAGGTTTACTTCGCTGTAACTGGACGTAGTAAAGCTGGTTTAATTGGAAAAGGAACTACTTTAGGTCGTATTTATAAAGTTGTTTTAAATGATGCTGATCCAACTGGAGCTGCAAAAATTACATGTGTATTAGATGGTGATAAAGTTGGAGGAAAAGCTGACGGATTCCATTCTCCTGATAACATTTTAGTTACTGAAAACTACGCATATATTCAAGAAGATCCTAACGGATATGCTTCTTTAAATGCTGCAATTACTGGATATGCTAAATTATATCAATACAATTTAAATACTGGTGAAATTAAAACAGTATTAGAGTGTGATCAAGATAGAGCTAATGATATGGGTTACGGACCAAACACAAGAAACTGGGAAATTACAGGTATGATTGATGTTACTGAAGTTGTAAACAATGGAAAGAACACTTTTATCGTAATTACTCAAAATCATGGATGGGAACCAGCAGATGGAACTTCATTTACAGATCCATTAGCAAATCCTGATTTAGGAAACAGAAAAGAAGGTTCAGTATTACATATTATCACTGGATTAGCTAGATAAAACATGAAAGACATATTACGTCGAGCTAAGGCATACCTCTGTGTATGTCTTTTGCTTTTATCAATAGGATGCGGAAAAGAGGAAAAAAAGTATGAATCTGTGGATAATTTTTCTGCAGAAATTTCTGCTTTGTACAATGATTATTTAGCTAAAGCAATTAGTAACTTAGATAAAATTGATTTAGAAGAAACATCTCCTTCTGATCGAAAAAAATACTATGTTAAGGCTAGAAAATATTTCAAGTTGGTTGAGCCTATTTTGTCTTATTCAGATAAAAACAATTATAAATCATTAAATGCCCCAAACATAATTCAAGTTAAAGGTGAGGACACTCAGGATACTAGAATTTTAAATCCAATAGGTTTTCAAGTTATCGAGGAGAATCTTTACGAGGAGCAAATTGATACAGTTACGTTAACCCGAGTCGTAAACGTAACTCGAGACAGATTAAAGCTTATTAAGGAGAATAATAATTTGAAACTTAAAGATTATCACATTATTTGGATGTTAAGAGATCAAATTGTTAGAATTGCAACTGCTGGAATTACTGGTTTTGATTCTCCAGTATTAAGTCAATCGTTGTTAGAAAGTAAATACACTTATAATACAATTGTTGATATTATAAAAATGAACGAGAGTAGATTTCAATCAAAGGAATTAATGAAAGATTTCATTGGTGCTATTCAAGCCGCTCAGAAAGATTTGGATTATGACTTTGATACGTTTGATAGGTTTGGTTTTATTAAAAATCATACAGATAAGCAATTGAAATTATTAGTTGAAATTCAAAAAGATTGGAAGGTTACTTTTCCTTTTGAAATGGCGCTTTCTAACACAATGACAACTCTTTTCTCAAAGGAGGCTTTAAATATTGATTATTTCTCTGATCAATTAAGTGATACTACCAATCTTGCTAAAAAAGTTGCATTTGGTGAAATGTTATTTAATGATAAGTCATTGTCTAAAGATTACAATATGGCTTGTGCTACTTGTCATATAAAAGATTTAGCATTTACTGATGGAAGAAAAACATTCGATGCTAATCAAGCTAGAAATACACCAACAGTTACCTATGCAGCATATCAACAATCATTTTTTATGGATGCAAGATCAGGAAGTCTTGAAGGACAGGTTGTAGGAGTTGTAAAAAATCATAATGAGTTCAATATGTCAATGGATTCAGTGGTGAGTAGAGTACTGAAAAACGATAGTTATAAAAAGCAGATTTCAGAATTATATAATGATAAAAAAGTAAACTATAATATCAGACACGCTATTGCTTCTTACATAAGAAGTTTGAATACGTTTAATTCTAAATTTGACAAAAATATAAGAGGGGAGGAGAATACTCTAACGGAAGAAGAAAAATTAGGATTTAATGTGTTTATGGGAAAAGCCATGTGCGCAACTTGTCATTTTGCTCCAGTTTTTAATGGTACAGTTCCTCCAAATTACGTAGATACAGAGTTAGAGTTTATCGGTGTTCCTGCTTTTAAAGATACTGTTAATGCAAAGTTCTCTTCAGATTTAGGAAGGTATGAATTATTCAAAACTCCAGAACGCAAACATTTCTTTAAAACTCCAACAGTTAGAAATGCAGCTGTAACAGCTCCGTATATGCATAATGGAGTGTATTCAAACTTGAAAGAAGTTATGGATTTTTATAATAAAGGTGGTGGTGCTGGATTAGGAATAGAAAACGACTATCAAACATTACCGTTTGACAATTTAAACTTAACCGAAAAAGAAATAAATGCGCTAATAGCATTTACTAAAACGTTAACAGATGCCGAATATTAGGGGCTGTGTAGTTGTGTTGTGTAAGCTCCTTGATATTATCTCAAGGAGTTTTTTTATGTTAAAAATGTAATGTTATGAAATAACTTCGACGAAGTAATATAAAATCAATTTTCAATGAAAAAACTAATAACATTATTTTTACTTGTTGCTTTAGTTAGTGCATGTAAATCAGAAGAGAAAAAAGAGTCTAAAGAAGAAACTAAAACTGAGGTTGTAAAGGAACCAACGTATCCAAAAGTTTTAGGAGAAATATTGGAAAAACATGGTGGAATAGAGGCTTGGAGAAAAGCAAAATTCTTATCATATAAGGTGAAAGGAGAGGAGCATACTACAGATTTACACTCAAGAAGAGCAGTAGTTCATGGAGATAAATACTCTCTTGGGTATGATGGTAAAGAAGTTTGGTTAAGTCAAAAGGACACTATTTTTAAAGGTAATCCAGAGTTTTACTATAACCTTTATTTCTATTTCTACGCAATGCCTTTTGTACTTGCAGATGATGGAATTGTATATTCTGATATCGATCCAATTGAATTTGAAGGAGTAAAGTATCCTGGAGTGAAAATTTCTTACAAAGCGAATGTAGGAGTTTCACCAGATGATAATTATTTTATATTTTACCATCCAGAAACTAAACAAATGGCTTGGTTAGGGTATACAGTTACATATTTTAGTAAAAAGCCATCTGATAAGTTTAATATCATTAGATATAATGATTGGGAAAACGTTAACGGTTTCTTATTACCAAAAACAATAACTTGGTACAAGAAAAACGAACAAGGTATTCCAACTGAGCCAGCCGGTGATCCAATTGAATTTTCATCAGCTTTAGTAAGTCAAGCACCATTAGCTGATAACTTTTTTAGTAAGCCAGCTGAATAATTAGAATCAACAAAACAAACTAAAATATTATGAGTAAAAAGTATATGTGGAAAAAAGAGTACACACTCGTCTTGGTAGCAAATTTTGTGTACATCGTTCTTTTTTATTTAATCACTAACGCATATACTAAATAACATACTCATGCAAATTTTAGACTGGATTGTACTTTCACTTACCTTATTATTTATTGTATTATACGGAACTTGGAAAACAAGAGGAAGTGAAAATGTAGAACAATATATCAAAGGAGGAAATGATACAAAGTGGTGGACTATCGGATTGTCTGTAATGGCAACTCAGGCTAGTGCCATCACTTTTTTATCTACTCCTGGGCAGGCTTTCCATAGTGGAATGGGATTTGTCCAATTTTACTTCGGGTTACCTCTTGCGATGGTAATCATCTGTTTAGTATTTATTCCTATTTATCATAAATTAAATGTTTATACTGCTTATGAATATTTAGAAAGTAGGTTTGATCTTAAAACAAGAACTTTAGCGGCAATTTTATTTTTAATTCAAAGAGGATTAGCTGCCGGTATTACCATTTTTGCTCCTGCGATAATCTTATCAGCTGTATTAGGTTGGGATTTAGTTATTCTGAATATTATTATCGGTATGTTAGTGATTGTTTATACTGTGAGTGGAGGAACAAAAGCAGTTAGTGTAACTCAAAAACAACAAATGGCAATTATATTCTCAGGAATGTTTATTGCATTTTATTTGATTTTACAGTATTTACCAGACGGAATTACTTTTGGAAAAGCACTTGAAATTGCTGGAGCTAGTAATAAAATGAAAGTCCTTGATTTTTCATGGGATTTGAATAATCGATATACCGTTTGGACAGGTTTTCTTGGAGGAACGTTTTTAATGCTTTCATATTTTGGAACAGATCAAAGTCAAGTCCAACGATATTTATCTGGAAAATCAGTTCGTGAAAGTCAGTTAGGATTAATTTTTAATGGATTATTAAAAGTTCCTATGCAATTCTTCATTTTATTAGTTGGTGTAATGGTTTTTGTATTCTATCAATTTAATGCGTCACCATTAAACTTTAATCCGAAAGCACAAGAAGCTGTAATTAATTCTCAGTATGCCTCAGAATATAAAGTTTTAGAAGAAAGACATAGCGAGATTGAAGCGGAAAAGAAAACACTTATTTTAAGTGGAATTACTGAGGAAAATAAACCGAAGTTACAAGCTTTAAATGAGGAAGATTTAAAACTGAAAAAAGAAGCTAAAACAATCATAGAAAAATCAGATGCTAAGGTAGAAACTAATGACAAGGATTATGTGTTCATTCATTTTATATTAAATAATCTACCAAAAGGGTTGATAGGATTATTATTAGCTGTAATTCTATCTGCGGCTATGTCATCTACAGCTTCAGAGTTAAACGCATTAGCTTCTACAACTGCAATAGATTTATACAAGAGAAATGTAAAGGAGGAGAAGAGTGATCAGCATTATGTGAAAATGTCAAAATGGTTCACTTTAGGTTGGGGGATTCTTGCAATATTAATTGCTTGTGTAGCCAATTTATTTGATAATTTGATTCAGTTAGTAAATATAATTGGATCCATTTTTTATGGAAATGTGCTAGGTATGTTTCTAATAGCATTCTTTCTAAGGTTCGTAAAATCAAATGGCGTGTTTATTGGCGCAATTATTACACAAGTGATAATAATATGTATTTATTATTTCGGTATATTCTTACCTGAACAAAATGGAGAGCAGGCTATGATAAGTTATTTATGGTTAAATGCACTTGGCTGTGGATTAGTTATGTTGTTGTCTGTGATAATTCAATTTTTTGTTCCTAAATCTTCGGAATAAAATCATAAAACTAAAATATAAATTGTTCTAGTTTACTGATTTTCTGTATAAATGGTTTTATATACATTATAAACGGTTTTTTCTAGTTTTTAGGTTGCTTAAAGACCTAATGGTTAGGTTGTTGTTTGGGGAATGATTTTGGTTTTTATATAGTTGTTTTTCAAAAAAACTATATATTTGCACCCGAATTTAATGTTTGTTTCACACTCCCATTGCTTATGAAAAAAAATACTTTATTATTTTTTTCGATACTATTTTATTGCCTAAATTTATTTGGTACCACACCAATAGATTCTATTCAATCAACCCAAAAATTAATTAAAGGACTAACGTTTTCACATGACGTTAAAGGAGAGTTTACTAGTGATTATATAAAGAGTAATTACACACAGGATCCTCGAATTGATACTCTAGTGAGTAAAGCTAAAGATGTGTTTAATGCCATCGAAGAAACAGGTAGTTATGCTAGCGTTTTAGGTACTGATGATATGATTGCTCTTCCTGTTGGGGTGAAAAAAGTAATTGGTAAAACAACTACAATAATGGGAGTGAGCGAGGCGAAGTTCTACCCTGATTATACCGAAGTTACTTTATTTATAAAATTAATTCTGCCACAATCTGGAGCAGATGGTAAACAAAAAGAATTATTCTTTGGAGCTAATAATGTCAAAATTTCTCATTCTGGAGGGATTTATGGTGACATGAATATTTCTCTTTTAGGAGATGTCGCCATTCCTGTTAGTGGTAATAAAGCCTTACTTAAATTAAAAGGAGGTTTTAATATGAAAACTGGTATAATTGAAGATAAAACTTATGTTACTATTGATTGTACTGGGATTAAAGAAATTGGTGTAGCAGCAGATGTTATATTTTCAAGAACACTTTTAGAACCTCTTAATCAAGACTTCTCGTTAATTACTGATAAAAAAGAGAAGGTTATGGGATCTTTCCAAATCAAGGTTTCTGATTGGAATGATATTCTAGCTGAAGTTAATATCAATCATCCTTTTCAAATTACAAATGATAAAAGTACAAATGGTACGGGTAAAGGAGGTTTAGTTTTTGAAGTAAGTAACGCAATTTTTGATTTTAGTGATTTGAGAAATTCAGAAAATATGAGTTTTTCAAATAGTTATAAAGAAAAATACTTGATACCTGGTAATAATGAATTATGGAGAGGTGTCTATATAAAAACTATAAAAGTTAGTTTACCCAAGGAATTTAAAGAAAAAGGAAGTCCAGAAAGGATTACAATTGGAGCGGAAAATTTACTTATAGATTCTGAAGGTATTACTGGAGAATTTTCTGCAGACAATGTTTTGGATTTAGGAAAAGGAAATGCCTCTGGCTGGCAATTTTCGGTTAAAGATCTTCATGCTGAGTTAGAAGCTAATAAACTTATTGGTGGTGGATTTGGAGGTCACATCGTCTTACCACTTTCTAAAGAAGTTTCTCAACAAGAAGCGAATAGCTTATCGGAAGATGAACTAGCAAAGAAAACTATTAAGTATACAGCAGTTATTGATGTTGAAAATGAGGAATATAGTTTGGTGTTAGAGCCATTAAAGCAACTAGAGTTTAATGTATTTAAGGCGAAAGCAATCTTAGAATCTAATTCTAAGGTTGAATTAAAAATTGCTGATGGGAAGTTTAAGCCAAAAGCAAATTTATATGGTAGTTTAAATATTAATGCTAGTAATGGTGAGCTTGAAGATGGAAAAAAAGGTGTTGTTGATTTTAAAGGAGTAACCTTTCAAAATCTTCAATTGCAAACAGAATCACCTTATTTTTCAGTAGATTACATGGGGTATACAGGAGATGTAAAGTTTGCTAAATTCCCAGTGACTATTTCAGAAATTGGTGTAACAGCGAATGATACTAAGGCTTCTTTAAAATTTGCAATAGATGTAAATCTAATGGGGAAAGGATTTGCTGGAGGAACAAAATTAGAGATTCAAGGTAAGTTTGAAAATGGTGAGGGTTACCAAAGATGGAAATACGATCGTCTAAAAATTGAAAGAATAAATATCGCAGCTGATTTAGGTAAAGTTAAGTTTAAAGGATTGGTTGATATTAAAGACGATGATCCGGTATATGGAGATGGATTCTATGGAGAGTTAGAAGCCGATTTTAATGCGATTAATGTAAAAGCAACTGCTTGGTTTGGAAAAACTGACGTGAGATATTGGTATGTAGATGCATATGCGGACTTATCAGGAATGCCAACAAAACCAATGATTGGTCCTGTTGAAGTTAATGGTTTTGGTGGAGGAGCTTACTATCACATGACCAAAAAATCTAATCCGCAACCTTTAGTTTATGAAGGAAAGCCAATTAAAACTCCTGGGCCTCCATCTGGAATGGATTATGTGCCAGATTCTAAATCAGGACTTGGTTTTAGAGCAATGGTAGGATTTGCTTTAGGAAATGAAAAAGCATTTAATGGGAAGGTCGGATTTGAAATGGCCTTTAATACTTCTGGAGGACTGAATAGAATTATGTTCTTTGGAGAAGCCCATATTATGAAAACCATTGATTTTAAGTTTGGTGATAAGTTCAAGAACAAGCTTACTGCTATGCAAAATAAAATCAATGATTTTGGAGAAAATAATTCAGTAATTCAAGATCTTAAGAAAAAGAACTTAGTTGAATATAGTAAAGTAGCTTTCCCACAAGACGGTCTAACATTCGATGCAGGTATTGATGCTAACTTTTCAATGGAAATGGATTTTGTAAATAATTCATTCCATGCCGAAATGGAAGTATATCTAAATACACCTGGAAACTTCTTTAGTGGAGTAGGACCAAGAGGTAGAGCAGGATGGGCCGTTTTCCATACAGGTCCAGATGGATGGTACCTACACATGGGAACCCCTAAAGATAGAATTGGAGTAAGAGTTGGAATTGGAGGATTTAGTGTTCAAGCGACTACCTATTTAATGATTGGAGATAAAATTCCAGGAAGTCCACCACCACCTCAAGCCGTAGCAGATATCTTAGGAGTTGAATTAGATAATTTAGATTACATGCGTGATTTAAATGCCTTAGGAGATGGTAGAGGTTTTGCTATTGGTATGGATTTAAGTATAGACACAGGAGAAATGACTTTCCTAGTATTCTATGCTAGATTTAGAGCTGGTTTAGGTTTTGATATAATGATTAAGGATTATGGAGAAACTGCATGTAAAGGAAGTGGACAAATTGGTGTAGATGGTTGGTATGCAAAC
The DNA here is from genome assembly GCF_964036595.1 of Tenacibaculum sp. 190524A05c. Classification (NCBI taxonomy): domain Bacteria; kingdom Pseudomonadati; phylum Bacteroidota; class Flavobacteriia; order Flavobacteriales; family Flavobacteriaceae; genus Tenacibaculum; species Tenacibaculum platacis. The sequence continues at coordinate 71,424 of NZ_OZ038523.1, forward strand.
GGTCAAGCCTATGCATATCTTGAAGGAGAGCTGGGTATTAAAATAAATCTGTGGTTTTTCAAAGCAAAAATTCCAATTATAAAAGCTGGAGCCGCCGTCTTACTTCAAGCAAAATTACCAAATCCATCCTGGTTTAGAGGATATGTTGGAGGTCATTTTAGTGTCTTAGGAGGTGCAATTAGAGGTAGATTTAGATTTAAAATTGAATTAGGAGATGAGTGTGAGATTATAAATGGAGCACCTTTAGGAGGATTAAAAATTATTTCAGGTGTTTCCCCAGACGACAATTCGACTGATGTTGATGTATTTGCCTCGCCTCAAGCAGCTTTTAATATGAAAATTAATGAGCCTTTTGAATTAGAAGATGACGAAGGAGTGAAAACTTATAGAATTTTATTAGATGAGTTTTCTGTTAAAAAAGAAGGGGAAGAAATTCAAGGAGAATTGCAGTGGAGCGCATCAAATGACGTAGCAAATAATCTTTCTTTCGACGTATTACCACCGAATTCAACAATTAATGTAAAAGTAGCAGTTAGTTTTCAAGAATTAAAGTCGGGCTCTTGGGTTACTTTGATGCATAACGGTAGCAAGGCTCAGGAAATAGAAGAAAGAACTTTTACTACTGGAGATGCTCCTGATTACATTCCTATGACAAATATAGTCTACACATACCCTGTGGTAGATCAGGCTTATTTTTATCAGGATGAGAGTGATTCTGGTTATGTTAAATTAAAGAGAGGACAACCATATTTATTCAAGCCAGATACGGAATGGAATCAAAAAGTAAGATACTCGAATGAAGATGGACAAATTTTAATTAATGATGTTTCCTACAACAAAAGTCAAAAAGAAGTAAGCTTTAATTTTAAAGAGTTTGCCTTCCAGAAAAAATATACACTAGAAATAATTAGTCTACCTCCGGGAACTGAAGCAGTTGAGAATGCTACAAATTATGATGAGCTAGATACTGGTGGACAAGAAGGAAATACTGTAGAAGTAAGAAATAAAGAAGTACAGAATACCATAAACAACGATGCTGAAACACTTATTCTTAAGTATGAGTTTACAACAAGTAAGTATAAGAATTTCTCAGATAAATTAAAGGATAAGGATATAGTACAACATTATTTAGAACCTATTTATTCTGATGTTCATGCAATTCAAACAGATGTTGAAGAATCAGAACGTATGGATGTATTGGAGCTTGAAGGAGGTGAGTATACTCAAGGAAAAGCTTTGGTTACGGTTGAGGCTGTATTAGATGATAATTATTATGAGGACATTATTTATCCTTTAATTTATGAAAACTACCCTCTAGAACCTGAGTTTACCGTAAATAGAGATGTTGAAGAATTAGGATTACCTCCTAAAAAGGCTGTTGATATTCTTACTTGGTTTGTACCATATTTAAAACAAAACCCAACGTATTCTCTACTTGATAGAAGAATTCCGTTTAGGTATCATTTACCTTACTACTATAAGCATGATTTTATTGATATACAATATAAAATTGTAAACAAGTATTTGAGCAGCCCAGAACAATATGCATCTCAAATTAGTAAGTACGATTATATAATTAATGGTGCATTCCCAGCAATTAGATCTGGAAAATATAAAGTTAAAATGCAATATGTAATGCCTGGTAATAAAACAGGAACTAGTTACATATTTAAATATAAAAATCCTTTTTAATGTTAGATAATAGATATATATCATTAAAAAAAGTAGTGTTATTAATAGGACTATTATTAGGAACTACGGGGCAATCTCAAGCTACGAAAGAAGAAAATGCTATAATGGTTTTAGCAAGACCTCAAACAGATAACAAAATTATGTTACGTTGGGGACCAACAACACCTAGAGCATTCCGAAAATTGAACAAATTCGGATATAAATTAAAACGTTATACCATAAGTATTAGTGGTAAAACACTTTCTAAGCCTATAGAAGAGGATTTAGGAAACTTCAAGCCAGCTGAACCTTTGGAGTGGCAAAAAATTATTGAAAAAAATAATAATGCCGCTATTATGGCTCAATCCATTTTTGGTGAAAGTTTTAACGTTGAAGGAGTTGGAACTTTGCAGGGTATTATTAATATGTCACAAGAGCAAGAACAAAGGTTTACATGGGCTTTATATGTAGCTGATCAAGATTTTAAAGTAGCAAAGTTAGCAGGATTAGGATATGAAGATATTAATGTGAAGTCTTCTGAAAAGTATGTATATAAGGTATATCCATTAGTTCCAAAAGAACAATTAGATATAAAAGATGGAGGAGTTTTTGTTGGTTTACAAGATTATCAAGAATTACCTAAACCTTTGGATTTAGCTGGGATTTTTAATGATAAACAAGTTATGCTTAACTGGAATTATGCCATTCATAAACAGGAGTATAATAGTTATTTTGTTGAAAGATCAGAAGATGGTATCAACTATAAGCAATTGAATAAACTTCCGTATACAACACTTAATAGTGGAGGTAGAGTAGATACTAAAAGAATTTATTATGTGGATTCAATTAAGAACAACACAAAATACTACTACAGAGTAAAAGGAAGAACTCCTTTTGGTGAATTAAGCCCTCCTTCAGATGTGATCTCTGGTAAAGGAATAAAAGTATTACCATATGTTCCTAAAATTTCTACTAAAGAGATTGTGAATGAGGAGAAGAGTGTAATATTAGAATGGCAATTTTTAAAAGAAGGTAATGAATTTATTAAAGGTTTTGAATTAAACAGGAGTGATAAGGCTAATGGAATTTACAAAACTGTAATTAGAAATATTTCACCTACAGCACGTAAAATCAGATATGATAATCTGAAACCTACGAATTACTTTAAAATTTCTGCCATTGGAAAAGAAGGAAATAGCAGAGATTCTTATCCTGTTTTGGTACAACCAATAGATTCTATTCCACCGGTAAAACCAGTCGGACTAAATGGAAAAGTCGATAGTTTAGGTGTTGTTACGTTATCTTGGAAAGCAAATGCTGAATTAGATATGTTGGGATATAGAGTTTTTAAGGGGAATAATAAAAACGAAGAATTTTCTCAAATAACAGTATCTCCTCATTTAGCAACTACTTATTATGACAGTGTCTCTGTTAAAAGTTTAAATGATAAAGTTTATTATAAAATTGTGGCAGTTGATCAGAGGTATAATATGTCAAAATATTCTGATGTTTTAGTACTGGACAAACCCGATTTTATTGCACCATCTGATCCTGTAATTACTTCTTATAAAGTAAAAGATAAAAAGGTTTTATTAAAATGGGCTAATAGTAGCAGTACGGATGTAGTTAAACATGAAGTGTATAGAAAATTAAGAGATAGTATTAACTGGAAATTAATTTCAACTGTTGAGAAAGATACCTTAAAACCATCATATACTGATTGGCAAGATACAAATGTAGATGGAGGTTATGATTATAATTATTTAATTAAAGCCGTTGATGATAGTGGATTAGTATCAAAAAATGAAAAGGGAATAACGATTGAAGTTCCAAGATTCGAACTTTTAACAGGGATAAAGAATTTCGGTAGTTATGTAGATAAAACAAACAATTTCATTGAATTATTCTGGAAGGTTTTGGATGAAAAAAATATAGCGGAACTGATGTTATATAAAGAGGTTAAAGGAAAGAAAATGTCTTTATTAAGAGTAATGCCTCCAAAATTTAAAAGGATAGTAGATGAAAATATAAAACCAAATAATATCTATACCTACATTATAAGACCTGTATTTATAGATGGAAGTTTGGGACAAATTAAACGATTAGAAGTTAAGTATTAGTGAATATACTTATTAAATAATCCCCATTATGAAAATAAAATTACTCACAATTATTTTGTTGCTGTCTTGGTCTTTAACTCAATCTCAGTCTGAGTTATATGTTCTTTCTAAAGATATTAGTTTAACGAACAATGCGGACTGCGATAGAATTGACGATCGAGGACTTTTTAAATCATATGATCAAGGTAGATTTGTGATTAGTCAAAATCAAGCAACAGTAAATGTAAATGCTTTTATAGATATAATTGTAGAGGATGAAGGTGATTTTGGATGTGGAGGACCATGTGGTCAAGGAAATATCGAGACTGAAAATTGTTCCTTCACTAATGGTGATCAAGTAATAGCCCATTATCAAAAGATTTATAGTAAATATACAGGTTCTGAACCTGCAAATTGTTTTACTTGTATGCCATTAAGTTATCAGGCAATATTATTACCTAGATTGATTACTCCAGTGGATAAAAAATGTGAAAAGGAAATTTTATTTCCGCAATACCCAGGAGGACAAAATAAGTTTGTTCCTGAATTAAAATGGCAATATGAAAATGCATCTGGTCAGTTTGTTGATTTACCAAATCATAAAAACAGATATCCACTTAATGTGAGCTTACTCGATATTTTTGGAACAAATTGGAGATCCAACTTTAATGGAAATCTGAATTTGCAATTTGTAATATCTGCTGATTTTACAACCCAAGTTGTCAAGTCCAGTATAGTTACTATAAGTATAAACGAATGTACTCCTGATTTAGTTGCAGGTCCAATTCCTGTTGATTTAGAATGTTCCTATGATGAAAATGCTAGTTTTGAATTAAAATTGGGGCGTAATTTATTCACGGATAGAAATGAAGAATTAATAGTTACGTTAAACAGTCTTCCAGATAATCAACTAATAGGTCAAAAATCAACAACTTCATTAATCAGTAATTCTGATGGTACGTATAGTTATAAATGGCCGGAAGAATTAAAAGGAGGAAATTATAGTGTTATATATCAAACGAAAATAGGAAATAATCCTTCATCTCTTTCTCCATTAAGTTCTTTTGAGATTAAAACTCCTTCAAATTTTCAGTTTAAAGTAGAAAAACTTAATGATAAATCTTGTTTCGAAAATAGTGATGGAATGGTTAGAATCACTGTTGATAAGTTTGAATCTGGAAGAACTTTTCAATATAGACTATACAAAGTCTCTGGATCTGCAGTAACTGTATTTAAAGATTGGACTGACTTTTCGAGTGATAGTTTTGACGTAGGAGGATTAGATGAAAGTACATTTAGAATTAAAGTTCGAGATAATAAAAAATGCTATGCGAGGTAAATTTTATAAGATAAATAAACTGGCTTTTGGGACACTCTTACTACTGTTTTTTATTTATAGTTCAGTAAATGCTCAAAAATATAGAATAGTCTTTTCTGCTGAGGCAGCTGCAGAACCATGTAGTCCTGACCCAATTAGAAACTCAAGAGATATTGTAAAATTAGAGAATACAAATACTGGTAGAGCAGCTATTTTGGCAATTGGTGTTTGTGCAGATTTGGTTGATACGCAGGTGAATGCTGTTAGAATTATTGATTTTCTTCCGAATGCAGTTTCAAGAGAACGTTATGCAGAAACCAATAGCGGTTCTGTAGTAGTTGATGAATTTCAAAGAGTAAATGTCAATTTTAATCATTGCGATTCAAGGTCAACAACACTTTCTACTTTTGGTGCAACTGTACTAGTGAGTATTGAGCCTCATGTAGATATTATTGATAGACCCAATAATAATGCCATATGTCAAGTAAATTTAGAGGTAGATGTTGAAGGATTTGCACCTGAAGTGTATAAATGGCAGTTTTATGATCAGTTTAGTTCTGCTTCAAATAAATGGACAAATTTTCCTAGTGCTTTACAAGGATCACATATTGCAAGTTTTGATTTAGATCAATTAGTAGGAAACAGAGCATCACAATTTCATAATACTTCAATGAAATTCAGAATGCAAAAATATTGTACAGGGAATTATACCCCTGAGGTTATTTATTCAATAATTGCTTGTTCCCCCGGATTGATAGGTAATCCGAATCCAAAAGATTTAGATTGTTCCTATGATGAAGATGCAAGTTTCGAACTAAAACTAAATCGTAATCTAATTACAAGTAAATCAGAAAGGTTAATTGTTACTCTTTACGATGCGAATACGGGAATTTTAAAGGACCAGGACGATGTACTTTCATTAACAAATAATGGTGATGGGACATACAGTTATAATTGGACCAAGCGATTGGTTGGTGGAACATACGAGGTAAAATATCAAACTAAAACAGGAAACGACGTAGCGACATTGGTAGAGCCGAATTCCTTTATTATTGATACACCAGATGCTCTGAATTTTAATGTAGTTAAAGTTAATGACAAGAGCTGTTTTACCAATGCCGATGGAAAAATTAGAATTACGATTACAAACAGTGAATCTGGAAGAACATTTCAATATAAAATTTATAGAGAAACCACTTCAGGTGTTATAACCTACAGAAATTGGACAAATTTTTCTGCTTCATCTATAGAAGTGGGAAGTTTAGAAGATTATGATTACAGAATAAAAGTAAGAGACAATAAACAGTGCTATGCAAGATAAAAGTAGAAAGTATAATAATTTACAAATGAAAAATTTGAAGAATTTAATATTATTATTTGTTTTACTAATAAGTTCTACATTCAACTTATTTGGTCAAACCCCAGATCCTGCTGATGATAATAACATTTATTATCAAATAACTATTAACGGGCCATCAGCTGTTTTATCATCAGGGCTATCAGAATCGGCTCCAATACAATCTACCAATGCCACAACTGGAGCTGTTAATATTACAGCATCTGGAGGTACACCACCGTATAGGTATTTCTTATATAAATCAGGAACTTCAGCTCATGTCGCTACAGGAAGTATTGCTAGTAATAATGGATCTCAAGAAATAACAGGATTAGGACATGGGACTTATTATGTAGATATTTATGATGCAAATTATTCTGGTAGTTTAACTAATCCTACATATAGCGCAAGTAATTGTAATAACAAGAGGAGTACTACAGTACTTCTGGCTAATCCTAACCCTTTATTTATTAATGCTTCGATTCGAACAGTAATTGATTGTAAGGGAGAAAAAGGAGCAATTAATGTAGATGTTAAAGGAGGAGTTCAACCCACAGTAAATAGTGGGAATTATAGGGTAGAACTATTATTAGGTGGCGTACTTCAAGCAACAAAGTTTGCTAGTTTTAATGCAACAACAAACCAACGTGTATTTTTTGATAATTTGTCTGCTGGAAATTATTCTGTAAGAGTTACTGATAGATTCATTAACAATACGGATACCCAGTCATTATCAGAACCTAGTGCGTTTGTAACTTTTCAAAAGATTACAAATAGTGAGGTAGATGCAACTTGTAATGGAGTTTCTAATGGTAAGGTTACTGTTAAAGCTGGAGGTGGAACACCTCCTTATAGTGTATTCTTAGATGGAAGCAGTTCTGCTTATGCTACATTCTCTACAACAAGTAATTTTCAAATAACAGGATTAGGAGCTAAATCGTATACGTTAAAGGTTAAAGATTCAAATGGGTGTACTCCAGTTGGTGATCCTACATATACATTTACAATTGGAGAACCAGATGAATTACAGGCGATAAATCCTATCGCAACAACTACTGTTAGTCAAGGAACTTCAAGCGGAGGAACTATTCAAGTTGAAGTAATTGGAGGAACTGAAGCGTACACTTATGAATTAAAACAAGGCTCTACAACATATACGAACTTTACAATTGAAAGTTTACCAGGAAATAGAGAAAAGGTTAAATTTTTAAATTTATCGAAAGGAACATATTCTTTTAAAGTCACGGATAGCAAAGGATGTGAAGATACAATTACATCTATTCAGGTTAAAAACCCAGCAATTCTTGAAATTCCATTTACTTCGGCTAATGCTACTTGTTTTGGAACTGATGGAAATATTAATATTAGTGCTTCTGGAGGATTCACCAATAACTATCGATATGAATGGTTTAAAAAATCTGGAGCTACTTTTAATAAGTTGAATTCTTTAACTGGTAATTCAGAGAATATTAGTGCTGGAATCTATAAAATTACAGTTAGTGTTTTATCAACCTCTAATTCTGTACTGGAATCGAAGGATACTCCGGAAATAACGATTACACAACCAACTCAGATTACTTTAGATTCTTCCACGGCGATTACACATTTAGGATGTAAAGGAAATGGGAGTGGAGCAATTACTTTAGGTAATGTAACAGGAGGAACTCCATTATCTGGTAACAATTACAATTATAGCTGGACAAATTCAAGCTGGTCAACAAACAGAACTACTCGAAATCTTACAGGATTAGCTGCAGGTGTGTATGAAGTTACAATTTCTGATGCTGTAGCCGGATGTTCTATAACAAGATCATTTACTGTTGAAGAACCTTCTTCTGAACTTACAGTAAGTTTAAGGGGAGCAGTAACTAATCCATCAATTAATTCAGCGAATCTCGGAGGAGTAGCTCCAGATGGTAAAATTGAAGTGAATGTTTCTGGTGGTTGGGGTGATTATACATATAAATGGACCAATGGATCAGGAACAGTTGTTAGTACAGATAAAGATTTATTAAATGTAGGTGCTGGAATTTATTCTTTAGAAGTTACGGATAAGGATGGAAGAGGAAATACTTGTGTTGATACTTCAATCATGGAAACACTAACCGAACCAGCTGAACTAAAAATTACTATAAATACAAGAACTGGAGGAGAATTATTTTGTAATGGAAATAGTGATGGTAGTTTAGAAGTTTCTGTGACTGGAGGAACAGGAAATTATAACTACGCTTGGTATAAAAAGAATGGAGCGTCAAGAGATTTTATATCTGGGCAATCAGGAACTATTAATGATTCTACTCTTGCAACAATTACAGGTTTATCAGCTGGAACTTATGGTGTACGAATCAATATGACTAACGCAAATGGTACAGTTATTAATTATTCAAATCCTGATTTCAATTTAACTGAACCAACGAAGTTAGAATTAAACCGAGCAAATGTTCAAGTGAATACAATAGATTGTTTTGGAGAATCAGGTTCAGTAACAATAGCTGCTACTGGTGGTACTCAAAACTATATTTATTTTTTAAGTAAAAATAGCGTTTTGACTAATCCATCTGGTACTGCTTTTACAGGAACCAGTACAACAGTATCAGGATTATCAGAAGGAACTTATTCAATTGAAATTCGAGATCAGAATGGTTGTCGAATTAGAAAGAGTGATAATTCATTAGATACAATTGACTTTACTCTTACAGAACCAGATGAGCTACAGATTATTTCTGGTAGTACGGTTGCAACAGATGCATCTGGATTTAATATTGCAGATGGTACTATAATGTTAGCAGTTAATGGAGGTACACCATCATATTTTTATAGAATTAGTCGTGGTGGAGCAGCTTATAGTTCTTGGACTACATTTAATTCATCAACCGTAATAACAGGATTAGCAGCAGATAATTATAGCGTGCAAATCAAAGATGCAAATGACTGTTTATTAAAAGAATCAGGAAGTACAAAAACTTTAGATTTTACAATTAATCAACCGGATGAGTTATTAGTTAGTTTTAATACAAATCCAGTAACAACAAGATGTAACGGAGAAACAACAGTACTTAACCCGACAATAAGTGGTGGGTTTTTGTCGACTCCAACAACTGATTATACTTATGCTTGGTCATTAGCTAATGATCCAACAAATACAGTTATCCATACAGAAAGAAGCTTAATTCGAGGAAAAGGTAGATACAAGTTAGTGGTGACTGATTCGAATGGAAACTTTAATTCTGCAACTGTTGAAGTAGTAGATAACCCACTTTTAGAAATACAGTATACTGCATCAGATGTAAGCAATGTTAGTTGTTTTGGAGGTAATGATGGAAGCATAAACGTTAGTGTAACAGGAGGAACAGGATCGTATGATTATAAATGGAGTAACAATGCAACAACTCAAGATCTTAATAATCTTACAGCAGGATCATATACGTTAACAGTTGAAGATACTAATGGATGTAAGGCTGATGTAACTATAGTAATTACAGAGCCAGCAACAAGTGTGGCTATTGATACAAGTTCAGAAAATATAGTTAATGTAACAGGTTTCGGAAAGTCTGATGGAAGTATTACAGTTTTAGGCTTAGCAGATTCAGGGACACCATTTGTTGATGTTTCAGGAACAAAATATTATCAGTATTCATTAGCAAACAAAGTTACTGGAGTTGTAGTAGGTACAACAAGTACAGTAACAGGGTTAGCAGGTTCAGTTTCAGGAATTGTTTATACAATGACAGTAACTGATGCTAATGGATGTTCAGTAAGTAAGGATTATACAATTACTCAACCCGAAGCATTAGTTGTTAGTGTAGTTGTTAGTAGTGAGATTGCATGTAATGGAGAACAAGGAACATTGAGTTCTACAGTTACAGGAGGATTCTTAAATCCAAGTTCGAATTATACCTATGCATGGTCATTAGCAAGTGATGCTACAAATACTGTAATCGGAACCAATAGTACCTTAACAGCAGTAGCAGGAAGTTATAAGTTAGTTGTAACTGATTCAAATGGAAATACTGCTGAATTTACAGCTACATTAACTGAAAACCCACTTTTAGAAATACAGTATACTGCATCAGATGTAAGCAATGTTAGTTGTTTTGGAGGTAATGATGGAAGCATAAACGTTAGTGTAACAGGAGGAACAGGGTCGTATGATTATAAATGGAGTAACAATGCAACAACTGAAGACCTTAATAATCTTACAGCAGGATCATATAAGTTAACAGTTGAAGATACTAATGGATGTAAGGCTGATGTAACTATAGTAATTACAGAGCCAGCAACAAGTGTGGCTATTGATACAAGTTCAGAAAATATAGTTAATGTAACAGGTTTCGGAAAGTCTGATGGAAGTATTACAGTTTTAGGCTTAGCAGATTCAGGGACACCATTTGTTGATGTTTCAGGAACAAAATATTATCAGTATTCATTGGCAAACAAAGTTACTGGAGTTATAGTAGGTACAACAAGTACAGTAACAGGGTTAGCGGGTTCAGTTTCAGGAATTGTTTATACAATGACAGTAACTGATGCTAATGGATGTTCAGTAAGTAAGGATTATACAATTACTCAACCCGAAGCATTAGTTGTTAGTGTAATTGTTAGTAGTGAGATTGCATGTAATGGAGAACAAGGAACGTTGAGTTCTACAGTTACAGGAGGATTCTTAAATCCAAGTTCGAATTATACCTATGCATGGTCTTTAGCAAGTGATGCTACAAATACTGTAATCGGAACCAATAGTACCTTAACAGCAGTAGCAGGAAGTTATAAGTTAGTTGTAACTGATTCAAATGGAAATACTGCTGAATTTACAGCTACATTAACTGAAAATCCAGTATTAGCAATTTCATATAGTGCATCAGATGTAAGCAATGTTAGTTGTTTTGGAGGTAATGATGGAAGCATAAATGTTAGTGTAACAGGAGGAACAGGGTCGTATGATTATAAATGGAGTAACAATGCAACAACTGAAGACCTTAATAATCTTACAGCAGGATCATATACGTTAACAGTTGAAGATACTAATGGATGTAAGGCTGATGTAACTATAGTAATTACAGAGCCAGCAACAAGTGTGGCTATTGATACAAGTTCAGAAAATATAGTTAATGTAACAGGTTTCGGAAAGTCTGATGGAAGTATTACAGTTTTAGGCTTAGCAGATTCAGGGACACCATTTGTTGATGTTTCAGGAACAAAATATTATCAGTATTCATTAGCAAACAAAGTTACTGGAGTTGTAGTAGGTACAACAAGTACAGTAACAGGGTTAGCAGGTTCAGTTTCAGGAATTGTTTATACAATGACGGTAACTGATGCTAATGGATGTTCAGTAAGTAAAGATTATACAATTACTCAACCCGAAGCATTAGTTGTTAGTATAGTTGTTAGTAGTGAGATTGCATGTAATGGAGAACAAGGAACGTTGAGTTCTACAGTTACAGGAGGATTCTTAAATCCAAGTTCGAATTATACCTATGCATGGTCATTAGCGAGTGATGCTACAAATACTGTAATCGGAACCAATAGTACCTTAACAGCAGTAGCAGGAAGTTATAAGTTAGTTGTAACTGATTCAAATGGAAACACTGCTGAATTTACAGCTACATTAACTGAAAATCCAGTATTAGCAATTTCATATAGTGCATCAGATGTAAGCAATGTTACTTGTTATAACGGTAATGATGGAAGTATAAATATAACAGTGACTGGTGGTACAGGAGCAGGAACTTATACTTATGAATGGAGTAATGGTGCTACAACTGAAGATATTAATACTTTAGTTGCGGGGGATTATGAAATAAGAGTTACGGACAATAATGGTTGTAGAACTTCTCAAACGATAACAATTACGCAGCCAGATACCTACGAAATAGTTGTGGACAAATTTGTGAGACCAACAGGATTTGGTGTTTCAAATGGTGAAATTTCATTAATAGTAAATGGAGGAACAGATCCTAAAACATATAGCTGGAAAAATGAATCAGGTACTGAATTCAGTACTTCATTAAATATTTCAGGTTTAGCAGCAGGGAAGTATTTCTTTACATCAACTGATGCAAATAATTGTGTTCTTACAGCTGAATACAACTTAGATCAACCAGATCCATTATTAATTTCAATTAAAGAAATAGGAGCTATTCAATGTAATGGGGATAGTTCTGGAATGTTAGAGTTAGAAACTTCAGGAGGTTTTGGAGGTAATGTTTACTCTTGGTTCAATGCAACTACAAATACTCAAATAGGAGGAAACTCAACTTCTATTTCGAATTTATTAGCAGGTTCGTATTACGTAAGAGTTGTTGATGCAGGTGGAAATGAAACTACAAGTACAACTTATACTATTACTCAACCAACATTGTTACAAGTATCAAGTAGTAAAACAGATTTATCTTGTTTTGAAAGTTCAAATGGAGAAATTTCATTAACAGCTACCGGAGCCACAGGTCCATATTTTTATAGGTCAAGAAAAGATGGAGGAGCCTATAGTTCTTGGATTCAATTCAATGGAAATACTACAATTTCAGGGTTAACTATAGGTACTTATGATGTTCAAATTAAAGATTCTAATGATTGCTTATTGAAGGATTCATCAGGATTTACGCAAACACTAAATTTTGTATTGACTCAACCAAACATTTTAGCAGTTACTGAGGTTATTACTAATGTTACTGGATTTGGTTTAAGTAATGGAGATGTAAATATCACAGTTACTGGAGGAACATTGCCATATAGTTTTATTTGGAAAAATGCTAGTGGAACAGTGATCGCAAATACAGAAGATGTTTCAAATCTTCCTGCGGGATCTTACAGTGTTGATATTGAAGATGCTCAAGGATGTACAATATCTGATAGTTATACTATTACTCAGCCTGATTTATTGGTAATTTCAATCAGAGAGATTGGAGCTATTCAGTGTAATGGAGATACTTCAGGTACTTTAGAATTAGAAACTACTGGAGGAATTGGAGGAAATGTATTTACTTGGTTTGATGCAAGTAGTAATACTCAAATTGGAAGTAATTCATCTACAATTACTAATTTATCTGCAGGATCATACTATGTTAGAGTAGTTGATGCCAATGGTAATCAAGCAACAAGTTCTACATATACAATAACCGAACCTACGTTGTTACAAGTATCAAGTAGTAAAACAGATTTATCATGTTTTGAAAGTGCCAATGGAGAAATTTCATTGACAGCTACGGGAGCAACAGGTCCATATTTCTATAGATATAGAAAAGATGGAGGAGCTTATGGAGCATGGAATCAATTCGCTGGTTCAACAACTTTATCAGGATTATCAATCGGTAATTATGATGTTCAGGTAAGAGATTCTAATAATTGTGTTTTACAGGAATCAGGATCAGATAAAATAATTTCATACACATTAACACAACCAGATATTTTAGCAGTTACTGAAATTATTACTAATGTTACTGGATTTGGTTTAAGTAATGGAGATTTAAATATCACTGTTACTGGAGGAACATTACCTTATAAATTTACATGGAAAGACGCTAGCGGAACAGTTATCGCAAATACAGAAGATGTTTCAAATCTTCCTGCGGGATCTTACAGTATTGATATAGAAGATGCTCAAGGATGTACAATATCTGATAGTTATACTATTACGCAGCCTGATTTATTGGTAATTTCAATCAGAGAGATTGGAGCTATTCAATGTAATGGAGATACTTCAGGTACTTTAGAATTAGAAACTACCGGTGGAATTGGAGGAAATGTATTTACTTGGTTCGATGCAAGTAGTAATACTCAAATTGGAAGTAATTCAACTACAATTACTAATTTATCTGCAGGATCATACTATGTTAGAGTAGTTGATGCTAATGGTAATCAAGCAACAAGTTCTACATATACAATAACAGAACCTTCGTTGTTACAAATATCAAGTAGTAAAACAGATTTATCATGTTTTGAAAGTGCCAATGGAGAAATTTCATTGACAGCTACTGGAGCAACAGGTCCATATTTCTATAGATATAGAAAAGATGGAGGAGCTTATGGAGCATGGAATCAATTCGCTGGTTCAACAACATTATCAGGATTATCAATCGGTAATTATGATGTTCAGGTAAGAGATTCTAATAATTGTGTTTTACAAGAATCAGGATCAGATAAAATAATTTCATACACATTAACACAACCAGATATTTTAGCGGTTACAGAGGTTATCACTAATGTTACTGGATTTGGTTTAAGTAATGGAGATGTAAATATCACAGTTACTGGAGGAACTTTACCTTATAACTTTACATGGAAAGACGCTAGCGGAACAGTTATCGCAAATACAGAGGATATTTCAAATTTAATAGCTGGTTCATATAGTTTAGAATTAATAGATGCTCAAGGATGTATTGTTAATAGAACTTATACTATTACACAACCAGACGCATTACAAGTTCAAGTAACACAGCAAAGTATTGTATTATGTAAGGATGATAATACGGCAAATATATCATCTGTAGTAACAGGTGGGGTTTTACCATATTCATATCAATGGTTCGCACAAGGAAACACTAATATTCTAGATACTTCTTCTAGTTTAAGTGGAATTGGTGTTGGTACGTATTATGTAATAGTAACTGATGCACAAAACAATGTTACACAGAGTTCGAATGTTACAGTTACAGAGCCTGAAGTGTTAGCTGTTACCTTAGATGCACAAAGTGCAGGGTGTGGAACAGATAACGATTGGACAATTACCGCGAATCCAACAGGAGGAACGCCACCATATAGTTATTTCTGGAATTCAGGTGAGAAAACTCAAACTATTCAAAACAAATCCTTAGGAACTTACTTTGTTTACATTACTGATGCTAACGGTTGTCAGATTACTGAAAACATTGTACTTGAAAATAATTCGCCGCTTAATGTTCAAGAGACAATTACAGATATTATTTGTTTTAATGAATGTACAGGTGAGATTGATTTAACTATTGAAGGAGGAGTTGCTCCTTATTCTATAGTATGGAGTTCAGGTCAAACAACAGAGAACATTTCTGGATTATGCAGTGGCGAGTACACTGTTCAAATTACGGATTTAGCTGGTTGTAGTATTGTGAAAACATATTCATTACAAAATCCTGCTGAAATTACATTTGAACTAATTCCTAATGATGTAACACTTTGTGTGGGAGAATCAATTGAGTATGACGTAACCATGAACGGAGTTGTTGATTACAGTTGGACATCTACTAATGGATTTACAAGTAACGATAGTGTTGTAGAATTATCAGAAGAAGGAGAATATACGTTAACGATAACAACCACTGAAGGATGTACAGTATCTAAATCTGTAACAATCACAAAGTCAGATGCAGTTGTCGATGCACAATTTATAGTGTCTTCTCAAGCTTTTGTTGGTGAAGAAATAGCAATTATAAATTTATCCAACCCAATTAGTTCTGAAGTAGAATGGGAAATTCCTTCGAATGTTGAAGTAATTCAGAAGGAAAAAGAAGGATTAATACTTAAGTTCAATGCTCCAGGAGACTATGTACTTTCTTTAAAATCAATTGAAGGAAATTGTACTAAGAAAGCAACTAAAACAATTACTGTTTTAAAAGAGAGATTCTTAACAGATGTAGGAGATGCTGCAACACCATTTATTAAAGAGTTCAAAGTGTATGCAAATCCAAACCAAGGACAGTTTAAAGTAGATGTTGAACTAGAGAAGGAAGCAGAAATATCGTTAAGATTATTCGGCTTAGGTGCAAATAATGTGGTAGTTGATAAAACTTTGAATGGACAGAAAGAATATACTGTAGATTATGATATGAATACATCTGCAGGAATTTATATCCTTTTATTAGAAACACCTAAAGCTAAAAGAATAAGAAAAGTAATTATTGAATAATGAGGAGAGTACTATATTTTTTATTAGTTAGTATCGCTTTTGTTGCTTGTATTGATGAAGTAGCATTACCAGTAGAGGCTAAATTTGAAACTGAGATTGTTGATGGAGATAATTCTGCACCGGTAAGAGTTAAAATTACTAACGAAACAGAGGGAGCAGATACTTACAGTTGGTCTTTTGAAGGAGGAAACCCAAGTACTTCTTCCGATAGGAATCCTGGAACTATAATCTATGAGCAAGAAGGAGAATATACAATTATTCTAGAAGCAAGTAATAGAGATGGAAGTATTGATAGACAAGAAGTAAATATTCAAGTTAAACCAGCTATTAATATCGGCTTTACAGCTACAATTATCGATAATAATTTTTCTCCTGTAGAGGTTAAAATTGTAAATACTACTCAAGGAGCTACTTCATTTAATTGGACTTTTGAAGGAGGTAATCCAGCATCTTCAACAGACGAAAATCCTTCAAATGTAATTTTTACAACTCCTGGAGAACATAAAATCAAGCTTCAAGTAAGTAATGGTGAGGAACAATTTGAAATGGAAGAAACCATTGAAGTTGCTCCATTATTAGTTGCAGATTTTGATTATTCAGTAGCACCAGAAGATGATGACTTTCAAGTTCCTGTAAAACTTTCTTTAGAAAATAAAAGTATTAGTGCTACTAATTATGCTTGGACCTTTCAAGGAGCAAGTATCAATTCTTCAATGGAAGAAAATCCTGAAATTGAATTTACAACTCCTGGAGTTTATAATATAGAGCTGAAGTCATCAAACAGTAAAGTTGAAGAGACTATCACCAAAACTATAGAGGTTTTTGAGAATACTAATCTTAGAGTTTTAGAAAATGTTGAATTAGGAATTAATACAGCTCATAATGACAATATTAAAGGAGCTTATTATTCAACAGAAAGCAGAACGGTGTACACAAAGGATGAAGTTACGGATGAAATAGGTAAAACTATAGATATTGCCTTCTTTGGATTAAATAGCGACTTTACATTTAATCGATTTGTGAGTCCAGATGATGTTCAGTCATTCGCTTTTGAGGCGGTACCAAATGCTACAAAAACTAAATTTATCAATCGCTTAGAAGATTGTAATTGCGGAATCAGTTTCACAAGTAGTGATTTTGATGCGATGATAAACGATACTTCAATCAAAGATTTGGTAATAACAGAAACACCAGAAGGACTAAAAGAGTTCGATAATACTGTACTTCCAAGAATTATTATTTTCCAAACGGCAAGTAATAAAAAGGGAGTTATAAAAATAAAAGAGTTTGTTAACGACGGACTAAACTCATTTATAAGAGTTGATATAAAAATGCAAAAAGAGGCTAACCAATAAAAAGTTATGATGAAACAAAGCTGTAGAAAAACACTTCAACGATTATTATTTCTAATAACTATTGTATTTGCAAATGTTGTAGATGCACAAACATTACCTGTTCAGGTAACTCCTCAGTTAATACCACCACATAGTGTGAAGATATCAGATTATGCCACGATATCAAATGAAAAACTATTTGTGAATATTTTATTAACTGATGTCAATGAAATAGGAAGAAGAGTACGTTTAAAAATGTACATCGAAGGACAAGGGTTAAACATTGCGACCATAGAAAATGTTGTAGGAGCAAACCCTATTTTCTTAGATGGTGGTGTAAACTTACGTTTATCAAATTTAGATTTACAACCATATTTTCAATTCAACAACTTAACTGGTATTAGCCCACAACAGTATAATAATCCACTACCAAACGGAGGATATAACTATTGTTTTGAAGTTTACGATTATTTTACTGGAAGAAGAATTTCTGAGAAGAGTTGTACAACTGTATTCTTATTACAGAATGATCCACCGATATTAAACTTACCATCAAGAGATAATATTGTTACAGCTACAAATCCTCAAAACATTTTATTCACTTGGACACCACGTCATACCAATTTGAATGACGTTCAATATGAATTTACATTAAAAGAATTATGGGATACTCAGAATCCACAAGCAATATTTTTAGGATCTGTACCATTTTACCAAACAACAACCAGAAGCACAACATTATTAGTAGGTCCAGAAGCACCTCAATTAATTTCTGGAAAAGTTTATGGTTGGCAAGTAAGAGCTTTTGTTAGTGACGGAATTAATGAAACATCAGTATTTAAAAATAATGGAGGAAGTGAAATCTTTTGGTTTAAATATTTAGAAGATTGTCGCCCACCAAGTTTTATTTTATCTCAAGCATTAACTGCAGAATCAGTAAAAATTGAATGGCAGTTATCGGATCATATAAAATATAATATTCAATACAGAAAGAAAGGTTTTGGAGATGACGATTGGTTTGATGTAAGTTCTTATACTAACGAAGGAAATATCTTCAATCTAGAGCCAGATACGGTATACGAGTTTAGAGTTGGTGGAGAATGTACGCCTTTATCGGGTTTTGCATACTCGAGCATTCAGGAATTTACCACACCAACAAATGATGAATCTGCATATTACAATTGTGGAATTACACCAGAAATTAAAATTGAGAACCAGGAATTATTACCTTCTTTAGGTATTAATGAAACATTTACAGCTGGTGATTTCCCTGTAACCACAAGAGAGGTAACAGGAAGTAATGGTACTTTTAGTGGATGGGGATATATAACATTACCATTTCTTGAAAACTTAAAAGAGATTATTGATGCTGCCAATATTCTTACTTCAGGCGAGGTCAATATTGGAAAATATACTCGTATTAAAGTAGAATTTGAAAGTGTAAAAATTAATACAAGTAAGCAATTAATCGAAGGAGTTGTAAAAACTACTTATGATCCAGATTGGGGAGGAATTATTGACGCTGATGAAATCATTAATGATATTGCTGGAGATAATGGAAATATTTCTACGTACGATGCTACAGATATGGATATTGATGAGGTTATCGTAAATGAAGATGGAGATATTGTAATTATTAGAGATACAACTGATGATGGACAAGAAGAAGAATTTTTAGATGATGAAATTGTTATTGTCACAAATTTACCAGTTGTAATTACAGATGAAAATGGAGATCAATGGACAGTTGATGAAGAAGGAAACGTAACACAAGGTACATCTGCTGAAGGAGGACAAGCCACAAATGACAACACAAATGGTGTATCAGGATCAGGTAATGTAAATGAAATCACATCAAAAGATGTATCGGTAAAATTTGTACCATCAGGATATTATGGAACGGATGAATACAATTCAAAAATTAGTTCAGATAGCTATAAGAACAAATATGAATTCATAAAAACGTATGATGATAAAGAGTACTCTGTATTATATAAGTTAGTTAGTGATAAACCAGAAAGTACTGATATCATAAAAGCTGAGGTTACATTTGCTAATGGAAAAACCAAGGATGATATTGTTTTCAAAACAAAGCAAGGAGGTAAAGTAGATACAGAATGGTCTGGAAATACCGCTACGTTAACGCTTAAAAAGCAGTTTGATTTTGGTAAAGATGAAATTATAGCAACAGTAAAACCGAAAGATTCTACTCAAAAGTATGAAGTTGCAGGTAAGTTAAATACTTGGCATGTAAAACAGAGAGAGATTAACTTAACATTGGTGTCGGTAAATAATACTCCTCTGACAGGAATTAAAGAGAAAATTAATGAGATTTATAATGTTGCAGGTGTAAACTTTAATATTTCAGAAAAATCAGTAAGCATTGGATTAGATAAATTGAATGTTGGAGATAGTGATATGCTATCAAATTATACTGATGACGAAAAATCCGTAATTCAAAGTTTTAAAGACCAAAATGGAACGGAAAAAGAACAATATTATATGTTCTTTTTTAATGACATTGAATTAAGTAAAGATATTGAAGGTTTCATGCCTTTGAAACGTCAATTTGGTTTCGTATTTAAAAAGCAAAATGCAGGTAAAATTGCTGCTCACGAGCTTGGACATGGTATTTTTGGATTAAAGCATCCATGGGATCAATATAATGATGAAGGTTCGAAAACGAAGACTGATTATCTGATGGATTATGGTGGAGGTACTAAGTTTAGTCATATGGATTGGCAAAAACTTCACGCTCCTGGAATTCAAATTTATTGGTTCCAAGGTGATGAAGCCGGGGAGTTTGATCCTACCCAAGCGATGATCGGATATAATGTTATTCCAGGCGAATTTTCTAAGCAAGTAGGCAATGATCCAAAAGGTTTTTCATTTGTTACTAGTGTTGGTAAACTAATAACGATTCCAAATAATTCTTTAGATGTGGCTTTTAATGGAGATGGTTCCTTAATTGCTTTTACGCTTCCAGAGAATGGGAAAAAGGAGAGATATATCGCTTCTAGAAAAGGAGATAAATTTAGAGGATATTTAAAAACTTTTGATAAAGATACTGAATGGAGCAAAAGAGTTTATCAAGATAAGTTGTCCAATAAAAAGGGAATTGGAACAAAAGTTAAAACTTACACAGGTAAATTCAATAAGACACAAGATAAATGTGGTATCGATTTATATGAAGGTTTATTTAAAAACTCTGTGGATCCAAATGAATGGAATAGCGGCGGTAATGGTGTCGTTATACCTAGCTCTTATAAAGTTTTTCCAAATATTGAATCTAAAAAATTAATTAAAGAACAGGTAGAATCTCCTGAAGCTTGTGATTTATGTAATAAAGGAGAAGAGTTTTATAATAAGTTCAGTTACCTGGCCAAAAGTGATTTAAGTAGAATCTCTTTAATACAAACTGCAAAGTTAATGTGCGAAGATCCTGCTTTTTATGATGTTCTTCTAGCACAAATTGAAAAGGATTTTGATGAGAATTTAGATAATATATTTTGGTTATCCGATAAAGCAGAATATAGAAGAGCCAGAGATGCCTTTTGGGAAAGAGATGATGCTTTTGAACAATATTACCATGCATTAACTAAAGTAGAGTATAATATTAATTATTATAAGAATAACTTAAGTATTGAAGTTTCGGAGAAGAAATTAAATTCTGCTCTTTATTATTTAAATGATGAGTTTATAAAAACTTTAAGTTTAGCTAAGAAAATAGAAATTTTACAAGCGATATTTAAGAATAACTATTTTATAAATGATGATTTATTTAAGAAAGGTAAAAGCGATATTTCATTTATTAAGAAGGTAGTTAGAACTATTGACACTAAAGATTTAAATGAACTGTTATTAGAGGTTGTTAAGGAAAATAGTAAATATGAATTTTCTAGTAGTAAAAAAGAGGTTATTCTAGAGATTTGTAATGCGTTAGAACTAGAGGAATTATCTAAAATTGATTTAGATGTAAAATTAGTTGCTATTAACAGAATGTTAGATTGGAGTATGCTTTCAATTGCAGGAAGTAATTACCATGATGTCATTGTTAAGGTAATTAAATCTGTAACAGATGATGAAGCTAATACATTCCTAAATAAATTAGAAACTGTAAAAGGAACATATGGATTCCAAAAAGTTCTTGTATATAGATTAAAAGAAAAACTTAGTAATCTTTTATCTCAGAATGATGCATATACTGAGTTTTATAAAGAGTTAATTAGATTAACGGAAGCAAGAGCTAGAAGAGCACCTAATGAGTACGAGATTGTTGCGGGATTCCCTTATAATGTTGACAACAAGGATTACATATTGGTGAGTTTTGTAAGAGATCGAAATAATTTTATATATAAATACGATAACTCAACAAATAAGGTTGATATATTAACGTGTGAGAACAGTAAGGAAAATATTAATTCTTGTAAAACGGTTAAAATTGTTGACCAAGCATCTCCTTTTGATACAGTAATGCTATATTTTATAGGAAGTGCATCTCCTTTTGATCCAATACCAAATGTTCCATTTCATTCAAAAAGAGGTGAAATTTCAGCCAAAGGATATTTGGTTCCAGTTTTATTCTTAGAGCATTTACAAAATGAAAAGGACAATAAGCAGCTTAAGAACTTTGCATGGAATACCTTTAATGTTGTTTTAACTGTAGCGACTTTAGGAGAAGGTGCAGCTGCCATAACTGCGGTAAGAGTGGCTGCTGGATCTGGAATTAAAATTTTAGGAAGAACTGTTGCTAGAAACCTATATTCTTTATTTGATTTTGGATATACTATTACTAAAACTACATATCAATTTAGTACAAGTGATAAACTCCCAGATGGATTTAATTATATAGATAAATTCCTAATGGCGAAAGGAAGTTTTGATTTAGTAAATGGCGGGTTGAAAGGTTTAGCTTCTTTACAAAAGGTTAAACAGATTAAAAATGTCAATGAAAGAAGAGAAAAACTTCAATTGATTATTGATAGGTTAGGACTTAAGAGTTTAGATGACAATAAGACAATGACTGATGATCAGTTAGAAGCTTTAATTGAGAAAAGTGTTAGAAAACTTGAAAATCCTAAAACAGATGAACGACTTCGTATTGCTTGGGAAGATGCATTAAAGTACGATCCTCGTTTCGCTTTTGGTAGTTTACTTACTAAAATTGATGGATTCGATGTTAAAAATGTAGACTTTAAAAACTGGGTTAAGTCCTTAGATAAGGAATCAGATTTAATTAATAAACTTGATGAGTTTAAAGGTTCTGATCTAGAAAATTTTGCTAAGGAATTTAACTTTAAAGAAGCAGCAATAAAATCTAAGTTTTCATCTAATCCTGATTTAGTAAGTAGCTGGCATGTACTAAGAGGATCACCTCAAATTAGAGTAAAAGAGGGTAATTTAGAGATTTTAGCAGATGTTCATAAGAGATTCCAATACAATAATGAAGTATCCTTTGATGGATTGAATAAATTATTCAATGAAGGAAGTGCAGTAGCGAGTAAGCAAAAATTATTAGATGGATTAAAAGAAGCTAATAAGTTATTTGATGACGTAGATTTACCTATTGAATTTAGCGCCATTAAAAAGGGTGAAGTAACAGTAAATATTTCTAGTCCAAATGATGCTGTAAAGGTTGTTGATAGATACGGTCGTGGAGAAGAAGTTGGTAGATATGTTGACGGAATTTTACAAAAAAAGAAAGTAATACCTGATGGAGATGACGTAAAACTTGCTAAAAAAGGAAGCACATTAGATGATGATATTTTACAAAAGGGCGAGGAAATTGGATTTAGAAGATTAGAGAATGTACCTTCTAAATTGGTAGAAGGTAATAATATAATAAGAGGCTCTTCCGTTGAGTATAATCTAGCAAAAAAGAGATTAAAAGAGTACATGGATGGAGAAATTTATAAAATTAAAAATTCAGGACTTCCTAAAGAAAGACAAGACGAATTAATAAGGGTATTGAATAAGAAGAATAAGGCTTTCATGGAGGGTAAAATAGGAGATATTTCATTTGATGGAAATAATGTTCGTACAAGTGGGGATACTTTCGATGGAGAGGATATATTTAGTTCTTATAAGGTTGATAAAAACGGAGGTATTAATACTTCAGGGTCTTGGATTAGAAATGCAGATACCGAGTATGTAATGCTTTCTGAGATAGCGAAAAAACTAGGCGCAAAAGCTGGTAAAACTTACCCTAATATAACTGGAGAGATTAAAATTATATCTGAATTACCTTATTGTATGTCATGCCAAGGAGTGATTCAAGATTTTAGTATGATGTTCCCTAATGTAAAAGTAGTTTTGATAGATAATCTTAAATATTAATTATGAAACTTAGAATCATTGTTTATGCACCAACTGCCGTTGAACAATTTATCTATAGATTTAATAGAGAAAATATTACTAAAGTGAAGTTTATTAAGTCTGAGGTAATTGATGGAACACCTTTTGTAACCGTTGATGATAATAATATTTCAAAAGAACTTCTGTTCGACTTCGCCTATCGTTTAGGTACTCTTCAGAAAGATTTAGCAATAAAAGGAGAAAGTTGGTTGCCTTTAAAAGATTACCCATTTCCTCCAAAAGAAGATGAATTCAACCAATAAGTTAATGTCAAAGAATAATTTTATAATCTACACTTTTATCTATTTAGCACTTTCAAGTTTTTTTCTACTTAAAGTAGGACCAAACATGTTAAAGTCAGGAAAGGCTATGGTTATAAAATCAGAAGATGCTGGAAATATAAAAAGTATAAATTTCTCTTTTCATATAGCGAGTAAACAATATTTGAATGTACAATTTAAGACAACGAAGAGAGATATAAAATTTCAATATTACCTTCCAGATAATGATCAAAAAAAAATGATAGATATTTTACTTGACAATAATTTAATTAAGGGAGAGCAAGAGCTTTTGAATCAAGTGCCTGTTGTTTTTGACAATAATAACTTGGAGTCTCTTGAAAATATCGAAGTTATTTATAAAAAAGATGAATTAACTTTTTTATCCATTAATGGTAAAACAGTATTAGGTAGTAAAAATGTTCTAGGAAGAATAATAGTAATAGTCTTAAGTTATTTTATAATGGTTTTAGGAGGTCTAGGGTTGTTAATTTTTCCTTTGAATTTGTTCCTACAGATTAGAGATAATGAAAATTCAGGAAAACCAATTTATGTTCCCAATAGATTAGATGGATTAAAATATATTTTAAGGTTTTTTAGAAAATAAAAAATGAAAACTCGTATCCTACATATCATCCTATTTTTCATAAGCATTGCTGGTTTTGGTCAACAATACTCACTATGGGTCTCTGGAGAAAATGGTTTTACAAACGATTTAGATTTCTCTGCTTGTAGAACAAGACAAGTATTTACCATCAAATACACAGATTTTACTTTAAATAATGGTTTATTAAGTACAGGAATCTATGATGTTCCGGCTGGACGAACAAGTTTAAGTGGAGAATTAAGAGTAGGTACAACTGGTTGTGGTGCTCCATGTAGTGATTCCGAAAATTTTACTTTAAATAGATTACAAACACAATTTATAGGAGTTCAGGGAGACGGATCTATATTACCAAGATGTTATACTATTGATAAAACAAATGTATATAGTACGGCAAGAAAATTAGAACAATCTGCAGTTGTTTTACCGAAATATGTACAACCAATAGGATTAAATAGAGAGAGAGTATTAACAGATAACTTATTCAAAAGTACTGCAAATATTTTTGGAGGAGCTTCTGCAACAATACCAAATGTTAAATGGCAATACCAAACTAATACAAATACATTTTTTTGGAAAGATTTTCCAGATAGCTATAAAAATAAATTTCCGATAAATCCAACTATTGAAGATATTTTACAAAATGAGACAAACACTTCAGCAATTACACAGTTAAGGGTTAAAATAGTATTTACACCACCAGGTTTTACAACTCCAGGATTTCCTTTTCCAACAACCTCGAGAACACCAATAGTAGAATCACAAGTATTTTTATTCGATATATTCAATCCTTCTCCAGAGTTTGATAGTATAGATAAAGAAGATACAAGATGTAATTATACAGTTGATGGAAGCTTTACTTTAAATGTTAAAAGAGATTTAAATACAGGAGAAGAGTTAGTAATAACACTTTATGATAATAATAATGATGCACTTGTTGGACAACAGTTTACAACAAGTTTAACAAATAATGGAGATGGAACATTTGGTTATAAATGGACTGGAAGTTTAGATGGGGGAAATTATAAGGTGAAATTTCAATCTCATGGTGGTACAGGCGGAATCAATCCTAATGATAACTCATGGAATTTATTAAACTTTTCAAATCCTTTCGAGGTGAGAAAACCAGCAAGAGTTATGTTTATTATTGATGGTAAATCAGATGAAAATTGTTTTAATGTGAATGATGGATATGTTGAAGTTTCGGCCTCAAGAGATGGTACGAGAGGATTATTTTATCAATTATCAGATAACGGTGTGATACAAGTTTTTAACGGAACAAATTGGGTGAATTATACAGGTTCCGACCCAGAGAACGAAACATTTTATTCCTTTACCAATGGAGATAAAACCATAATTAGTAAGCTGGGAAAAGGAATTTACAGGATAAAGGTAAGGGATTCTCAAAAGTGTTACATGAGAAATTAAACTGGAAAAGAAAGTTTTAGAGGAGAAAATGAAAAATCAAATATTTCTATTGGCACTTATCTGTACTAATTTAATAGGTTATGGCCAGACGTATTTCGTAAGTGTAAAGAATTCATTGTATTATCAAAATACGGGAGGAGCTTCTTATTGCTTTAGATCAAATCCTGCTTCAGTACCTAGTGTTGCGGGTTTTTTAAGATTAGAAGATAAAAACGGAATAGTATTACAAAATACAGATGGTGATTTTACTCTAAACACAAGACCAGCAAAATTTATTGAAAACAGTGGTAGTTGTAGATGGATTGAAGGTTCAAATAGAGGAAGTACATATAGTTTGGGAGGATACACGTTTACAATTCCGGAAAATCAGAATGCATATTACGAGGTAAAAACATTTCAAATAGCAGCACCCTCAGCAATTTATTTTGAAACAATTGATAATTCACCAAAAGAACTGAATTGTAACGGAGGTACAGTAATTTCCGCACCTTCTGTTGTACCGTCGTCAGACATCATCGAATGGGAATATTCTATAAATTCAACAGTTGGAGTTGTAAATAATTCTCAAAATAAGCAAAGTATAACGATCTCTTTAAATTCGTTTCAAGTTAATCTTAGAGACAATATTGGTAAAACTATTTTTTTTAGATTCAAAATGAATAATGGAATTCAATCCTCTTTTAAAGGTTATAAAATAGTTTCTTGTTCTCCAGATTTTCATAGTATAAATAAGACCGATACAACATGTAATTATACTACAGATGGAGGATTTAAGTTGAATGTTAAGAGAAATTTAAACTCAGGAGAAGAATTGGTAATTACTTTATATGATGCTAATAATAATGCACTAGTGGGACAAGAGTTTACTACAAGTTTACTTAATAACGGAGGAGGTAATTATGGTTACTTATGGACGGGTAATTTAGATGGAGGAAATTATAGCGTAAAATATCAATCTCATAATGGTTCAGGAGGAATAAACCCAAATGATAGTTCTTGGAATTCGTTGAATTCAGTAGGAACTTTTGAGGTTAAAAAACCACAATCTGTAAATTTTTCAATAACCAACAGTTCTGATGAGAATTGTTTTGAAATTAATGATGGTTATATAGATATTTCTGCTTCAAGAGAACCAGGAAGAGGATTGTTTTTTCAACTCACTAAAGATGGAACTGTACAAATATTTAATGGAACAAATTGGGTGAACTATACTGGGGCAAATCCAAATGATAATGGATTTAACTCTTTTACGAGTACAACAACAACTCGAATAAATAAACTAGGAAAAGGAACTTACAGGGTTAAAGTTCGAGATGCACAAAAGTGTTATATGAGGAATAATAATTAGAAGAAAAAGAGGATTTAGAGGGGAATGAAATTAGAAAATTTACAATTCATGATTCTATTCTTTATAGGTATGGAATTATTTGGACAGTATAAATATAAGCTTGAAGCTGATGTACAGATTAATTCTGGATCATATGCAAGCACCTCAACTTTTTATACGAATACCAGTAATGTTGATTTTGCATTGAATCCATTTAATGGTGGTTTCAATACTCCATTAAATTCAATGTTTTTCGTAACTGTTTATCAGGGGAATACGAGTCAGTCTAGAAGCATCCAAGATAAAGTACTAGAATTTACAGCTCCAGTTAGAGAAGTAGTTGTTGTAAATCAAACATTCTCTAGTCCCTTTTCTCCAGGAAACAAAACCTCTCAAAAAAATGAGTTTAATTCTTGTTTTATCGCTAATTCATATAATCTAATAAACGTAAATTATTTTCGTTTATATAGACTAAAAACACTTCAAGAATTAAATTTAGATTCAGGTAGTAATGAGATTAAAGAATGTGAACCTTATAATTTGCAAGTGTACGAGAAAGCTTGTGCTAATTATATTTCTTATGCACTTGAGTACTCAATAAATTCTGGTCCATGGAAAACTTATTTACCTTTTGCAAAGAATCCTCCTGTGGTTAGTATTACCAAGAATAATCTTGTTGGAATTCAAAGATCAGATAATGTTAATTTCAGAGTTAAATATTTAAATACGGGTTCTAATAATTACTCGGATATCATAACTCTTAATTATAAAGACTGTTCTCCTCAATTAGATGAGATAGTTACAGTTAATGCACAATGTAATTATTCGAATGATGGTGGGTTTAGAATTTCTTTTCAAAGAGATTTAAATCCCAATGAAAAATTGATTATAACATTATATGATGGTATTGACGATTCTATTTTAATTAACCAAGAATCAACAACAAGTTTAATAAATAGCGGTACTGGAACATACTTTTATGATTGGCAAATGAATTTAGCTGCAAATACGTATCGCGTAAAATATCAAACATTGAATGGAACTGGAAATATTCCTACTTCTGATCCTTCTTGGGATATTCTTGAATTCAGTCCGATATTTTCGATAACTAAACCTGCTAAAGTTGTCTTTTCAATTGATAGTAAATCTGAAGAAAATTGTTTTAATGAAAAAGATGGTTATATAGAAGTTTCTGCTTCAAGAGAACCAGGAAGAGGATTGTTTTTCCAACTCACTAAGGATGGAACAGTGCAAATATTTAATGGAACAAATTGGGTGAACTATACGGGAGCTAATCCCAATGATAATGGATACAATGCTTTTACAAGTGCAACAACTACTCGCATAAATAAACTAGGTAAGGGAATTTATAGAGTTAAAGTTCGAGATTCACAAAAATGCTACATGAAATAAAATGAACACAATTGATTTAAAATACATATTAATTTTTATTCTAGCATTTATTTCAAAATTAAATAGTCAAAATGAATATGCCTATTTGATTGAAACAAAAATTACAGGGTATTTACATGCCAATAATAATTCTTTAAACATTTCAACGGATAAAGGAAATGTTGGATCCACAAGTTATTTTGCTAATAATTCCAATGTGGGAAGTACATATTATGACTTCTTTTATCTTCAGAATAATTTTAATAAAATAAATATAAAGGTTGATAATTATGCTATTCAAATAGCCTCTTTTCCTGATTGTACTTATGAAAGACAAAGAGAAATAAATAGAGCAGATTTTGGAAAATCATATTTAAATTTTTCGGGCTGTAGTTTTTCTCAAAGATTATATTCTCTACACGTTTATGATGATGAAGATGCTAGAAATAATGGAATTTGTTTTAGCAATAATGTGACATTAAAGTATGGTTATCACTGGCAATTCAAATTGGGAGCAGGAGGGTGGAATGATTTTCCAACCGAATTTAATAATAGAGTTACCACAACATTTAATTTTGAAGAACTACTAACTAAAAGTGGGATTAATTTAGCAACTATCTCAGCGAATACGGTTCAATTCAGAACAGGTTTTAATAATCAATTTACGAATATTGTAACCTACAGTATAATTTCCTGTTCACCAGAATTTAAAGGCATTGTAACAAAATCTCCAACTTGTAATAATTTTGAAGATGGAAGCTTGGAATTAAAGTTAGGTAGAGATATCGAAACCAATGAAAAATTAGCAGTTACCTTGTTTAGGGAGGACATTACATCAGGTGATTTTACAATAATCCCTTCTAACGGGCAAAAATTTAATATTACTTCCTTAGTAGGAAATACAGATGGTACGTTCAGTTATTTTTGGCCAGCGGAGTTACCTGCTGGAAAATATAAGTTAAAGTACCAAACCGTAAATAGTGCTACTACGGTAAGCCCATCATCTTTTGATAGCCTTAATTTTACTGGAGCCCCCTTTATCATAAATTCAATTGCACCAGTAAATTTCTCTATAACAAATAGTTCTAATGAAAAGTGTTTTACAGTTAAAGATGGATATATTGATGTATCTGCTACAAGAGAACCAGGAAGAAACTTATTCTTTCAACTAACTAAAGACGGAACTGTACAAGTATTTAATGGAACTAACTGGGTGAATTATACAGGAACAAATCCAAATGATAGTGGATATAACCCATTTACAAATGAAACAACAACTAGAATAAATAAATTAAGTAAAGGAGATTATCGAATTAAAGTAAGAGACTCTGAAAAATGCTATATGAAATAAGATTAAATAATTAAAAACCCTTCAACAATGAAAAATAAACTATTACTTCTTGTATTTCTTGGTTGTAGCTTTTACAGTTACAGTCAGCATGTATATTTATATGAGTATAGGGCTTCTTTTTCATCATCAGCAACTGGAACTCCGTTATATTTTGAAAGTACAATTTCTACGAATCGCGGACAATTATCAAGTTTTAATCAGACTAGGCCAAGCTCAATTAACATAAACGAATTCAAAATGGTTGAATTTTCTCAAGAGGTAACTTCGGTAACTTCTTTTGCGAGATATTCCCCTGGTTTTATAGGAGGATGCAATAATATTACAAGTAATACTAATACTTTACCTTTTACGGGTTGTATTCAAGGAACTCAATTATTATCAGGGACATTTAATGCTTTTCAATGTTTGAATGAGAGTTACACATCGTTTAAACTGATTAAAATGGAAAGTTTATTTACGTTAAATACAGAAGGAGCAACATCAAATGAGTTAAAAGAATGCGCTCCACGTGATATTAAGATTTCATCAGGATGTCAGTTTAAATTTGCTTTGGAATATCAATTAACAGGAAGTTCTACTTGGCAAGAGGTAATACCATATGGAAGTAATTCAATGACAGTAAGTATTTCTACTTCTGATTTTCCTGGACTAAATACTGGTGATAATTTTCGATTACGAGCTAGATATCTTCCTACATATGGAACTACAACTGCCAATGCATATTCAGACGAAATTATATTAAAATCAGCGTCTTGTTCTCCTGTTTTTGATAATGTCGTGCCGAGTCCTACAACATGCAATTATTCTTCTGACGGAGGATTTAAAATTTCAGTAAAGAGAGATTTAGACACGAATGAAAAAATCATTTTCACTCTATATGATGGAATTAATGACGCCATTTTATTAAATCAAGAATCTACAACAAGTTTAATTAATAATGGTGATGGAACATTTAGTTATAACTGGTTGACAGATTTAGATGCAGCTTCGTATCGCGTAAAATACCAAACACTAAATGGAACTGGAAATATACCAGGTACTGATTCATCTTGGGATACGGTAGAATTCAGTCCAGTATTTACTGTAGCCAAACCTGCTAAAGTCGTATTTTCTATAACAAATAGATCTGATGAAAAATGTTTTGCAGCTAACGATGGTTATATAGATATTAGCGCCTCGAAAGAAAACAGTAGAAGTTTGTTTTATCAATTAACTAAAGGCACTGTTATACAGGTGTTTAATGGTAGTTCTTGGGTCGATTACACAGGCTCAAATCCAATGAGTGAAACATATTATTCTTTTGATAATGAAACAACAACAAGAATTAGTAAGCTAGGAGAAGGAGATTACAGGGTAAAAGTACGTGACTCGCAAGAGTGTTACATGAGAAATAATTAAAAAAGAAAGAGTAGATCTTAATTAGAAATGAGAAACAAAAATTTACGTTTAGTAATATTAGTTAGTATTTTATGTTTGCTGAAAATTGAAGCACAGCAAATTGATTTTGATAATATAGGTAGGGGGAAACCTATAAAAATTAGTGGTAATATTGCTGCAAATACAGTATTTTATTCATCGAATCAAAATAATGCAAGATCTCCTTTTACTTATTTTCTTCAAGGAAGTTTAAACTTTAGTATTTATGAGTTTTCAATTCCAGTTAGTTATAGCTTTTCTAACCAAGGTGAAGATTTAGAGTATCAATTACCTTTTAATTTTAACAGATTAAGTTTACACCCGAGATATAGGTGGATTCAGGCTCATATTGGAGATGTTACAATGTCGTTTTCTCCATATACCTTAGCTGGTCATCAATTTACAGGAGGTGGAGTTGAATTAACCCCTAATGGAGGATTTACCTTTTCAGCGATGTCGGGAAGATTATTAAAAGCTACAGAGGATTCAAGCGATGACAGAACAATCCCGGCTTACAGAAGAATGGGATATGGTGCTAAATTTGGATACACTGGCAAGAAATATAGTGTTGAGGTAATAGGTTTTTATGCTAAAGATGAAGAGAATTCAATTAGCGCTGTGCCAGAGGATAAACAAGTATTACCAAAGGAAAATTTAGTTTTAAGTTTAGGAGGGTCAGTTGCGATTACTGATGGATTACAATTTAGTGGAGAATATGCTTCTACAGCAATAACCAAAGATACAAGGGCTGAGAAAGTTTCTTTTAGTCAAGGATTAGCAGGTTTGTTCTTTAATAATAGAGCTTCAACAGAACATTACAAGGCCTTCAGAACTGAATTAAACTATACATTCGATAAGTATAATTTTGGAGTTGGATATGAGAGAATTGATCCTGGTTATGAAACTTTAGGTGGTTATTTCTTTAATAATGATTTCGAAAATATTACATTAAATGGAACAACTTCTTTATTTAGTAACAAAGTAAATTTATCGTTTAATGTTGGTTTTCAAAGAGATGATTTAGCAAATCAAAAAGAAACGGCTACAAGTAGAACTGTAGGAAGCGTTAATGCGAGTTATGCGATGAATAAAAAGGTAAATATTTCTGCGAGCTATTCTAACTTTACAACATTTACAAACAATAGATTAGATCAGTTTGATATAATTAATGATGATAATTTAATTGATAATCAAGATCAGTTATTCGATTACAGACAACTTTCTCAGAATGCTAATTTCAATGTTGGTTATATCATAGAAAATAGTAAAAACAGAAGACAAAACTTAAATACAAATTACTCTTTAGCCACTGTAGCCAATGAACAAAATGGTATTGTTAGAATTGGAGATGGATCTACTTTTCATAACTTTAATTCTTCATACTCAATTGGGTTACCGCAAAGAAAATTGAATATTTCTACCAGTTTAAATGCGACATATAACACCATTGGTACGCAAGATTCTTATACTTGGGGACCAACAGTTGCGGTAGGGAAGAAATTCCTAAAAGATAAACTAAATACTACTTTAGGTGCTTCTTATAATCAGAGTGTTGGAGCAGAAACAAATTCTAGTAATGCTAATATTAGATTAAATGCAAACTATATTTTACAGGAAAAGCATAATTTCAATTTAAATGTAATTCAGTTATTTAGGTCAACATCATCAGCACCAAGCACTACCGATTTAACCGTAACGTTTGGTTACAATTATCCATTTGATTTATCAGCGGCTAAAAAGAAAAAGAAATCTAAGGATAAAGAGGATAAATCTGACATCTATTACAAGGATCAGACATTTACTGGAGGTTCAGGTAAAATAACTTCTGAGATTATAGAACTTAGGAAAGATAAAAAGTATACTGATTTAGCATTAGTAAATACCTTAGGTGATGAAATGATATTAGCCGAGCAGGAAATGATTAATGCGGAGTTAAAATCAAGAAAAAGATATAAAAAGAAAGCTGAAGAATATCTTGAGTTATTAGAGAAATACGAGAACTTTAGTAATAAGTATTATGATTTAAATTTTAAAATTCTTCAAAAGTTGTATAACGATGCAAGAAAGCAAGAAGAGAAGGTTGAACAGAAGTTTGCCCGTGCTAAAATGTTATATGATAGTACGAATGGACAGCGCAAGAGGAAATTATTAAAAGATTTAAAGAAAAAAGAATCTGCCTACACTTCTAATCAGCTAATGATAGAAGAGCTTAAAAACATTAAGAAAACTGACGTTATTGAAAATAGTAACGAACGTTTAACTAAATTCAAAAAAGCAAATTATAACAAAGTTTATAAAATGATTGAAGAAGGTAAAACGGATAAAGAAATTTCTTTATTCTTAGAGTTATCTTACATAAAAATGTATCATTCAATTTAGAATCAAAAAAAACTAAACACAAAAAACTCTTACGAAAATGTAAAAAAGTTTCATTTTAGATTAGTGAATTTTTGTAATTATTTTAGTTAACGTTTCGAATCTATTTGACATTTTAATTCAATCAGTAAATAAAATCGATCCATTTTTTATGGAAATGTAGTGGGTGTTCTCTTTAAGTTAGTTAAATCGAACCTTGTATTTGTAAGCGTAATTATTATGCAGTTATCAAGAATCAGAGTTTAATTTTTTAGAATCTTTTTACTGGGGTTGAGTAGAAAGGAAAACGCACTTAGTTTTTATGATTAAATGTCTTAGGTATTGAATAAGTGATTTTTAAAGTTAAAATGCTACAAGTAGTTGATTGGAAAACAAAATAGATTGTTAAATTTAATCATCATTGTAATTTATTTAATATCATTTTCCTATAATTAATAATACTATTAAAACAAAAAACTACTTTTATAATGGCCTAATTGATTGTTGTTTAATATTTAATAAATTATGAATGCAGTAATATTTTATCATGCAAATAGTAAGTTAGAGGATACAGCTTATGATTTAAGTACATTATTAAAAATAAAAATCAATACAAAATATAAAAGTTTAATTTTTGATGTTGATTTTTTCATGAAGTTAAGGAGGAATCCTGATGGGTTAGAATTTGGAAGGTTTAATTTTGAATTTCCTGGGGGATGTTTTGAGTTTAATAATAGTATTGAGTTTTCTTATGATGATAATAGTAAGGATGATAAAATAATAGATATGGTTTCCAAAATCCTTTATTTTTTTTGGAGTAAAGATATACCTGCTGTTGCTTCAGGGATAGAGGGAGGTAAATTACCATATAATGGAGGGTATAACCGTAAGGATTTACCTTGGCCAAAGAATGATTCTAATAATTTTTTTTAAACTATTAATGGGTAAGTTAAAAAGTAAATATTGAATTTATAATTTAAGTAAAGTGAAATTCTGGGAAAAATTAAATTTTCATAAAAATAATTCTAAAAATATTTTTCTATTAGGAGAAATAAATAGAGAATACAATCAAATGTTTTCTAAAGGAGATTGGGTTTTTATATTGTTTACTGAATACTCCGAATCTGAAATAACTTTTTTACAGCAATTTTTAGAAGTTGCGAAAAGTCATTCTAATCTTCATTTTGCCTTTAAATTATATATCGATAAATCTAAAATAAATGATTTTAGTGAAGTAATAGGTGAAGTTAAAAATACTCCTGTTATTTTATTTAAAAAAGGAGGAAAAACTAAGTTTTTACCATCTAGAGAATATGATATTACTGAATTAGATGTGTTGTTAGGAAACTTTAATTATCAATTAGAAGAACCTGATATACCTAAATGTTATTTATGTAATACAATTAAAGGATTAAATGAAGTAGGTAAGTGTACATTATGTTCTGGAAGTAATCAAAAAGTTAAACCTAAATGTATTATAGATAAAAGAAAAGTTAGTTCTATTGAAGAGATCAAAGAGTTTTTAAATATTAGTGATCATCTTTTTTTTGAATTTGATAATTACAATACACTAATATTTGGAGATAATATAATAGCTGAATTACTTAAAATGTTGGAAGAAACAATTGATGATGATTTAGATTATAAAATATTCTTAGCATTAAGAATGCTCGGTGTAGAGATTTGGGGATCTTCTAAAGAAAATATTAAATATAGATACCGTTTGCCTGAAGAGGATGTATTTAAGGAAATGGAATATCAAAAATCAAATTTTAAGATAAAAATACAAACAGCTTTAACAGCTAGAGAAAATATATTTACAATAAATACTCAAGCTTTTCCCAAGAATTTATCTATTATAAATTATATAGAATACGATAATAATTCTAAGTTTTTTGATGGTAAATGGATATTTTTTTTATTCAAGGAATATGCAGATACTGATATTAAAACGCTTTATGAGATTATAGAGATTGCCAAAGAATATCCCGATTTAAATTTTGGTTTGAAATCCTTTAAAAGCGTAGAGAAAATTAAAGAGTTTATTACTACAGAAATAAAACATAATAATTTACCTAAGATATTATTTAGAGATCAATTAGAATGCTATCCTTTAGCTAATCAGTTCAAATCAAAAGAAGAATTGAAAAAAATATTAGATAATATATAGATATGGAGGAATAATTATTTTTTACGATTAAGTTTGTCTTTATAGAAAGCTTTATCGGCTACATAGATAGTTTTATGTACCTCACAAAAAGTCTTATCTTTTCCTTTATTGGTAAGTAATGTAGTCTTTATAATTTCTATTTCATTTTCTTCAGAAACTCTTCTTTTAATTTCTTCAAGTTCTTCTAAAGAATAATTAAAATCAGCATAAACATGCTCTTTTGCAGGCCTTTTAAATTTTATCTGTGCTGATTTATCCCAAACCACATAATCATCACCTATTAAATTGATTAATTGAACCATTGGAATTGGATCAACAGAAGAAAATAGACTACCTCCAAAAATAGAATTTACGTAGTTTCTATTCTTATAACTAAGTTTTACCTTAACTACTACTTTTAGTAAATCATCTGAGACCTCAATTATACGTCCTGTACTTCTTCGATACATTGGAGATAAATTAAAGCCATATTTAAAAAGCTTTGCTTTTGGTATAAATTTGGTTCCTATTTCGGCTACTTTTTTATAAATGGACATCCTGTAAATATTGAGAGTATAAAGGTAAGAAGAATAAAAAAACTCGAGTTGGTTGGACTCGAGTTTTACTTTTAATTAAATTTAGATAGATATACTAAGCTCCCCATTTTTTTAGAGACTCTTTGTTCATCTTAACGTAGTCAGCGTTTTTAGCTTTCTCTGCGTGCATTAAAGAAGCTTTAGCTGCCTCAATTGCACCTTTTTTATCTCCAGCTTTTGCGTGAATTAAAGACTGCTTACGTAAGTACCAAAAACGTGGTTGGTCTTTAGTCATATCAACAGCTTTGTCAATCCACATCATAGCTTTCTTAACATCTTTACCTTCATCCATATAGTAAGAAGCAGCAGCGTAATAATCGTTAGGAGCTGGTCCAGACATTACAGAAGCAATACTTGCTTCAACAGCTTTATCAGTTGGAACTTCAAACTTAATTCCAGCATATGTGTTTTCCCATAAAATACCTAATACAGCAGAACTGTTTGTGATATCATCAAAAGAAATAGTAAATGTTTCAACAGTCATTGGCATATTTACAACACTTGCAGTTGTAGTTAATGCAACTTTACTATCATCCCATTTTCTAGGAGTTCCCCAGTTGTTTGTATCACTATAAAACATAACTTCCCAAGAAGAAGCAGCTGGTTTAGTGAAAATAGCATAAGAACCTTTCTTAAGTTTTTTACCGCCAATCATAACATCTTGGCTAAACGTAACAATAGTATTCTTATTAGCTCCAGTTCTCCATAAAGATCCAAAAGGAACTAAATCGCCAAAAACTTTTCTTCCTTTTACTCCAGGTCTAGAGTATTCAACAGTAACATCAGTTAAACCTACTTTTTGCTCTAATTTTGAAAGTGGACTTGGTTGCGGGGTTTTAATTTGTGCGTTAACAGATAATGTTAATGAAGCAACAAATAATCCTAAAAGTATTTTTTTCATGATAATAAATTAGTTTGTTTTTTTAGTCTGTATAAAATTACGGCTTAAAGAGGCGATAAATGTTAACAAAAACTTAAAAAACCAGATTGATTCTGGATTGTATCTTTGTAGGCATGAAAAAATATATTTCTGAGTTTGTCGGAACTTTTGCATTGATTTTTTGTGGAACTGGGGCAATGACTATTAATGAAGTTACTAACGGATCAATTGGGCATGTTGGAATTGCGATTACATGGGGATTGATTGTAATGGCAATGATTTATGCTTTTGGAGAAATTTCTGGAGCACATTTTAATCCAGCGGTTACTATTTCATTTGCTTATGCTAAAAAGTTTCCTTGGTCTGAAGTTCCGAAGTATATTGTTTTTCAAATTCTTGGAGCACTTTTAGCCAGTTTTACTTTATGGTTTTTATTTCCTGAAAGTGAATTTTATGGTGCAACAATACCATCAACAGATGCCATACGGGCTTTTGTTTTAGAGTTGTTACTTACGTTTTTCCTTATGGTTACTATTATAAATGTTTCTACAGGAAGTAAGGAAGTAGGCGTAATGGCAGGAATTGCAATTGGTGGCGTAGTTTTATTGGAAGCAATGTTTGCAGGACCAATTACGAAGGCTTCTATGAATCCTGCAAGATCTTTAGCACCAGCTATTGTTTCTGGACATTTCCAAGATATTTGGTTGTATATGATAGCTCCTGTTTTAGGGGCGTTATTGGCTGTAGCTACTTGTAAATTGGTAAAAGATGACAATTGCTGTGATGGCGATTGCTAAATTTTGCACTATAACAAGAAGAGTTTATCGAATGATAAACTCTTCTGGGGGAGTCTAAAAAAATAGACTAGGAATAACAATAAGTAATCATTATAAATATTACAATGTATATACCTATAAGTATCAGTTCTACTTTGTAATCCTTTTTAATTTTGTTATTCATTTCTTATTCTTTAATCATTTTCCTTAAAGCTATTTTTCCCTTAAGATCTTTAAGTTTTACTAAATAAATTCCTTTAGTAAGACCTGCTACATTTATAATTTTATCTTCGGTTGAAACTACTTTCATTCCAAGGATATTGTATATTTCAACACTGTTAATTTCATATTCAGAAGATGTCGATTCTATTTGAATACTATTTTTCATAGGGTTCGGATAGATTAGAATAGCATTATTGTATTCCAAATCAATAATGCTTGCGGTAGCACTGCAATTTTCGCTGTAGCTTGCTGTTGAATCTTTCACCCAAGTTCCATCGGTTGGAGGTGTAAAACCAGCATCAATTTGAATACAACTTAGAGTTGAATTATTATTCACTTCCATGACAGTAAAGTTTCCATTTTCACCATTAGCAAGATTTAAGCTAGATAACGCGTTATTTCTAGCGTCAAACTCAATTAGTTTTGAATTACTAGATAGATCTAAATCCGAAATTTGGTTATTATAACAGTATAAGTTTCTCAATTCAGTGTTAGAGGAAAGATCTAATGATGTAATTGTATTTGAAAAACAAATTAATGTCGTAATATTTTTAAAAGCCTCAATTCCTGTTAAGTCTGAGATAGATTGGTTAGAAACATTTATTGAAGAAGAATAGTTTAAAGCTTCTGTCAACTGAATTTCTGAATCACTATTTGTATTAATTGAAGAGTTATTTACGAGTACATTTTTAAAGTTGGTATCTGGAATATTAACTATAGGCGCTAAACTAAAGTTTGCTGTTACTGTTTTATCTCCATCCATAGTAATATTTATTGGGTTGGTTGTACCTGTAATATCACCAGACCAACTATCAAAAATATATCCTGTATTAGCAACTGCTGTTAAAGTAACTTCCGTTCCAGCATTAAATTCATTACCTGTAGCGGTTGGATTTGTATTTATTGAGCCATTAGTTGCATTAAGTGTCAATGTATATTTTGTAAGGCAGTTATCTCCATAACTTGTAGTACCATCTTTTAACCAAGTTCCATCTGTAGGAGGAGTAAAACCAGCATCAATTTGAATACAACTTAAACTAGAGTTTGTACCAGCAAACATTTGTGTCATATTACTATTGTTTCCATTCGCAATATTTAGGCTTGCAAGTTGATTTGAAATACATGATAATGTTCTAAGCGCAGAATTAGCAGATAGATCTAAAGCGGTTAATTGATTACTATCACAAGTTAATTCTACTAAGTTTGTATTATTAGTAAGATCTATTGAAGTAAATTGATTCCCGTTAAAATATAGAGCCTGTAATTGTAAATTGTTACTTAAATCTATACTAGTTAAGTCATTTGCAGAAAAATTTAGAGTTCTTAATTGAGTATTCGTTGAAATGTCTAATGAAGTTAAATCATTAACAGCACAAACCAAACTCCTTAAATTTATATTCAAACTAACATCAATAGTAGTTAATTGATTAGTATTACAAGTTAAGTTTGTCAAATCAATATTCTTTGCAACATCAACTGAGGTCAATAAGTTTTCATCACATTGAAATATTTGTAATGCTGTGTTTTTTGAAACGTCAATAGATGTTAATTGATTTTTAGAACATTGAAAGATTTGTAAATCTGTTGAGTTTGATACATCTATTGAGGTAATATTTGCATCATTAACAAGTAAAGTTATTAAACCTGTTGCTCCAGAAATATCTAAAGAGCTAAGGTTGTTTTCACTACAGTTTAAAAAACTCAATAGTGAATTTGAAAGCGCTTTTAAAGAAGTAATGCTATTTTTATTACATGAAACACTAGTAAGTTTTTTATTACTAGAAATATCTAGAATAGTTAAGTTATTATCGGCAATATTAAGCTCATTAATATTTATAAATGCTTCAATACCCGTTAAATCTGAAATTGATGAACCATTTGCCGTAATTCTCCCCGTAAAAGCTTCCGCTTCTGTTATTTGAATTTCATTATCTCCGTTGGTGTCAATAGTTG
The DNA here is from genome assembly GCF_964036595.1 of Tenacibaculum sp. 190524A05c. Lineage (NCBI taxonomy): Bacteria > Pseudomonadati > Bacteroidota > Flavobacteriia > Flavobacteriales > Flavobacteriaceae > Tenacibaculum > Tenacibaculum platacis. Next base: position 112,143 of record NZ_OZ038523.1, read on the forward strand.
GAGTATGATTCAATAATACATTTTTAAAGTTAGTATCTGGAATGTTAACTATAGTAAGAATTTTACTTTTACCAGAATTTAAATTATTATCATTTTTAGTGTTGGCATATACTGATTTTGCACTTGCAAAAATCAATAAAAATGAAACTATAAAACGTAGTTTAAATGTAATTGTTTTCATAATACTTATTATTAAAATTATTCCCGATACAAAGGTTTTAATTAGGAGTAAATTTTAATATGAGTATTCTTGCAAGCTATTGGAGTATTATTGCAAACCCTTTATTTTCTTAAGGAATTTGGGGTTTCTCCGAATTTTTCTTTAAAGGTTTTATTAAACCAACTCGGATCACTAAATCCTGTTTTGAATGCAATTTCAGAAATACTTAAAGAAGATTTTAGGATTAATTTTTTAGCTTCATCTAAACGAATTGTTCTGATAAAAATAGAAGTAGAAGAATTGGTAGTTGCTTTTATTTTTCTATACAATTGAGATTCACTAAAATGCAATTCAGATGCTAATCTTGAAGCATTAAAACTAGAGTCATCAATATTTTCTTTTATAACTGAAATCACTTTAGAAATAAATGTATCATTTACATTCTCATTTTTAGAATTCAATTGATTTTCTATCGTTTCTCCAAGAGCATATTTTGATTGTAGTTTTTTTCTTAATTCAATCAGTTTTTCCAATCTAACAAGTAATTCTTCTTGATCAAAAGGTTTGGTTAAATACGCATCGGCACCTTTTGTATATCCTTCCAAACTATCATTTTTAGTAGCTTTTGCGGTAAGTAATATTACTGGAATATGAGACGTAATCTCTTTTTGTTTGATATCTTCACATAATTCAAAACCATTTTTCTTTGGCATCATAACGTCGCTTACAATAACATCTGGAATATGTTCAATAGCTTTCTTTAATCCTTCTTCACCATTTTCAGCATATAAAATTCGATATTGATCTTCCAAACAATGTGTAAGATATTTGGCTATATCTTTATTGTCTTCTACAATGAGTACAAGAGGTTGTTCAATATTACTATTAACCTTAATTGATTTTCTTGTTTTTTGCTTTCCACCAGAATATGCAGGAATATGAAACTCATCTGTTGCTTTATTTTCAATTGGCAAAGTAATTATGAATTTTGTCCCTTCATTAACTTTACTGTTAACTGTAATTGTTCCTTTCATCAATTCAGTTAATTCTTTGACAATAGCTAAACCGATTCCACTACCTTCATAATTTTTAGTAGAGCTATTGTCAACCTGATAAAAACGATCAAAGATTTTCTTTTGATGTTCTTCCGAAATACCAATACCAAAATCTTGTACGGTTAACTCAAGAAATTTTTTGTCATTTTTTATGAGTTTATGTGATTCGATTAAAACTTCTGAGTTCTCAGGACTAAACTTAATTGCATTACTAATTAAATTGGTAATGATGTGAGAAATTGAGTTTGGATCGAAGTCCATTTCTATTTGTTCTTCACTTTGAAACTTTAAATCTACTTTATGAGTAGTTGCATGTGAACTCAAACTTTCCACTAAGTAGTTAACGTAATTAGTAATGTTTCCTCTTTTATAATTAAGCTTAATTTTATTTTCTTCAAGCTTAGAAAAGTCTAATAATTGATTAATCAACTTTAATAAATGTTTACTATTATTTTTAATAGTATTTACCGAGTCATCAACGTACTTATTCTTTTTGATGTTTTCACTCATTCCCATGATAACCGTTAAAGGAGTTCTAAATTCATGAGTAATGTTGGTATATAAATTCGATTTTAAGGTATTTATTTCTTGTTGTTTTTGTACTTCTAAAATTGATTCTCGTCTTTTAGAAATAAAGAAATAAACAATTCCTGCTAAGGCAATTAATGCAAGTATTAAAGAAGCTAAATACAATTTGTTTTGATACGATTTATTCTTAATTTCTACTTCTTTTAAGGCAATTTTGTTTTCATTTACAATACTATCACGCAGTTTTTGTGTTGTGTATTTAAAACGAACGTCTTGTTCAATTAATTCTTTTTTAGATAACTTATTAGCTATGCTATCTCTATAGTTAATGTAATTTTTATATTGATGAAGTGCTTTTTTATGATTGCCTTTTCTGGTATAAAGAATAGAGAGATTTTTACTCGTCTGTTCTAAGTTTTTAATTCTTCCTTTTTTCTTGAATATTTCTAACGCCTCAAGTGCCAGTTTTTCTCCAGTAGTTAAATTTCCTTTTTGGGTCTCGAGCTGAGAAATATTGTCTAGAGTTAATGCATAACTTGTGGTCATTTTTAACTCTTTTTTCAAAGCAAGACTTTTATTAAAGAACTTTAAAGCAGAGTCTACATCTTTCAAGCGTTGAAATGCTTTTGCAACATTGTTAGTTGTAATCGCTAAACTACGTTTGTTTTTAGTAGCTTCATACCAAGCTAAAGATTGTTTCCACTTGTGTAAAGCTTGTTTATAATCTTTTTTATAGAAGTAAATTGAAGCTACATTGTTATTTGCAAGAGCAAATCCATTAGTATCTTTTCTAGACAATTGAAGTTCGTAACTTTTGTTATAATATTCTAAAGCTTTATCATAATCTTTTTGCTGTCTATGTAGCATTCCAATATTATTTAGTGCTAAAGCTTTTTGATAATTTAATCTGTGCTGTTCTGCTAGTAGTAAAGACTTGTCATAATAACTAAGTGCTTTTTTATAATTACCAGCTCTGTAAAAGTAAGCTCCTAAATTATTATAGATTAAAGAAATTCTATTAATGTCACCTATTTCTTGTGCCATTGAAATTCCTTTTTCATAATAGTAAATAGAAGAGTCTTGTTGTTCTTTTTTTGAAAAATAGTATCCGATATTATTAAAAGCTCTTACTATTAGTTTTTTATACGTTTTTGGTGACTTCCCTTTCGTAAGTGCCTTTTCGGCTTCTTGAATAACATCCTTGCTTATTGGAAGAATTGTATCTAAGTTTCTTCTAAAAATATAGTCTGCTATGTATAATTTAGTTTGTAAACGAATACTGTCTTCAATAGATGTATCAACAGAAACTCGTTTTAAAGAATCCAATTTTTTGTCTTGTGCTAAAACTGAAATAGATTGAAAAAGAAGTAAAAAAGGAATACAAATTTTTAGATATTTCAAACTTAAAGTAAGGGTATAACGCATTGAAATAATTAAGAGTTGGTGTGAAAATATTTATAAAAAATAGAAAAGTCAAATTTTAGGATAAAACTTTATTAGTTATTGGTGTTGATTTTTAGCATTTTTGAGGTATGAAAAAAGCGCAAGAAGTTTATAGTATTTTAGGTAGTGGATGGTTAGGGATTCCTTTGGCGATGAAGTTAATAAATGATGGAGTAACTGTTAAAGGATCGACTAGATCTGAGGATAAATTAACTCATTTAATGGAACTAAATATTTTACCTTTTATAGTTGATATTGAAAAGGAAATATCCAATTCAGACTTTTTCAATACTGATGTGCTTTTAATTATGATAACATCAAAAGAAATGTCAGCTTATGAAAACTTGATATCTCAAATTGAAAAATCAGCTGTTAAAAAAGTGATTTTTATTAGTTCAACTTCAGTTTATCCTAGGAATAATAAAACGTATACTGAAGAAGATGAAACTATTGATGATGCTTTATTAGTTAGGGTAGAGGAGTTGTTTAGAAGGAATGCGAATTTCAAAACAACGATAATTAGATTTGCTGGATTATATGGAGGGAAAAGACAACCTGGGAATTGGTTTGCTGAGAAAGAAATTCCACAACCAGATGGTTTTGTAAATATGATTCATAGAGATGATTGTATTGCAATTATTTCTAAAATAATTGAGAAAGATGTATTTGGAGAAACGTTTAATGCTTGTGCAGATCATCATCCAACTCGTAAAGAATTTTATACGGAAGCTAGAAAGAATTTAGGTAAGCCTGAACCTAAGTTTAAGAAAGAAATAGATTTAAAGTTTAAAAAAATTAGTCCAAAAAAGCTGATGAATACTTTGAACTATAAATTCATTCATAATAATTTATTGGATTTGAAGGAGTAAAGGATTTATAAGAACTTTTATTTAACATTCATCTTATATTATTCAAACTCCTTTTAAATAATAATAACGACTTAGACCTAGATCTAAATCGCTATTACTATCATCTTTAGTTATGAATCGTTTTGATAATCAATTATCGAAAAGATTATGAACAAATTTTTCTATTGGTGGAGCAATAAAAAGTATAGCCGGAATTACAAGTATATATGCCAGTAACCAAGACTTTAACCAAATTTGTATGAAATTATTACTAAATCCTAAATTTATAACGATTAGTGAAAATGAAATAATTCCAGTTGTAATTACACCCATTGTTAATGCAAATACCAATTTCTTTTTAAGTTCATTTTTGTTTTGTGAACTCATATATATGTTTTTATATAGATTATCTTTTAAATAAATAGGTAATATTTTTTCAGTTAATTAGAATCTTTATTAATTGATTTTTAACTTAATAACTTCATTATTTTCATTCTTTTTTCGCTGTAACCATAATACTTTAAATTAGTTTCGATTGCAGTTGGTTTGTCTAAAACACCTTTAAAATGTGAAAAACACTCAAAGCTATATTTTCCATGATAACGCCCCATTCCACTATGCCCAACACCACCAAAAGGTAAATTTGGATTGGAGATTTGCATTACACAATCGTTAATAGCTCCGCTACCAAAAGGAATTTCATTTAGAAATCTTTCTTTTGTAGCATTACTATCCGAAAACAAGTAAGCAGCTAAAGGTTTTTCAAAGGATTTAATAATTTCAAAAGCTTCGTCTAATGTTTCATATTCTATGACGGGTAAAAGAGGTCCAAAAATTTCTTCTTGCATAACGGCATCTTTCAAGGATACATTATTTAAAATTGTCGGATGAATTATTCGTTTCTCACGATCGAAAGTTCCACCATAATAAACTTTATCTTGATCTATAAGCTTAGTGACCCTGTCAAAATTTCGTTCGTTAATAATTTGTACGAAATTATTATTCTCTAAAGAGAAGTTATTTTTCTCTATTTCCTGAACGGCTAACTTTAAAAACTCTTCCTTAATATCTTTATGAACTAAAGCATAATCTGCTGTGATACAAAACTGTCCAGAATTTATAAACCTTGCCCAAATCATTCGTTTTACACTCATTTTAAGCGCACAATCTTTTGTAAATATAGATGGGTTTTTTCCTCCTAACTCTAAGGTTACATTAGTTAAATGTTCTGCAGCAGCTTTGTTCACTATTTTTCCAACCATTGGACTACCTGTAAAGAAAATTTTATCATATCGTTGTTTTAGTAGTGCTGTTGTTTCTGGAATAGCACCTTCAACTACATGTAAATAATTTGAATCGAAGTTTTCATTAATCATTTTCGCCATTAATGAACTCGTATTGGTTGGTAATTCACTTGGTTTTAATATAGTAGTATTCCCCGCAACCATGGAGCCAATTAATGGAGTCAATGATAAATTATAAGGTAAGTTCCATGCACCAATAACAAGAGAAACGCCTAATGGTTCAGGTACTAAATAACTCTTTGCAGGAAAATTTAATAAGTTAGTTTTTACTGACTTGTGTTGTGCCCACTTTTTAACATTTTTTATGGCAATCTCAATTTCATCTAATAATGGATAATATTCGATTAATTGGTTTTCAAATTTTGATTTACTAAAGTCTTTGTATATAGCTTCATGCATTTCGTTTTCGTGCTCAACAATAATTTTTTTTAGTTTTTTTAGCTGTTCAATTCTAAATTCTACAGATCTCGTAACATTACTGTTAAAATATTCACGTTGACTTTTTACTAACTGTTGCATTTTTAATTCAAATGCATCCTCGTTCATTTGTTGGGTATTCATAATTTCTTGTATTTTATTTTGTTTGTTGTCCTTTTTTAATTCTATCAATAAGTTTCTTTTTAGGTATAAATGGCACTAACTTAAATTCGAGCTTTTGTAAACCTGATACACCTGAAATAATTTCAAGTTCACCATCTAGCATTGCTTCGTATCCATCTTTAGCAACTTCTGCTGGACTTGCAGTTTTATTATAGATACTCGTTTTTTTCATACCAGAATGTGCGCCAAACCCTGTTTCAGTTGGCCCAGGTAATAAAGCGGTAATCGTGACATTGGTATCAGCTAATTCTCCATAAATCGAACGTGTTAAAGAAGTAACAAATGCTTTACTTGCGAAGTATACTGCTTGTCCTGGTCCCGGAATTAAACTAACAGTTGAAGAAACATTTAAGATGCTTCCTTTATCACGTTTAATGAAATCCGGTAGAAAAAATTTCATCAATCCTGTTAAGGCAATGATATCAACTTGAATCATCGCTAAATCTTTGTCCCAAGGGCGCTCATGAAAATTCCCGATACCACCAAAACCTGCATTGTTAATCAAGTAATCAACTTGTATTTGTTGTTGATTTAGCTCATCGTAAATTTCTTTTGGTGCTTTAAGATCAGTTAAGTTTTTGGCAATTATGTAGACGTTTATGCCGTATTTTCGTTCAAGTTCTTCTTTGAGTAACTCCAAACCTTGGTTGTTTATATCTACAGCTACTATACTTCCTCCTTTAGAGGCATGTAAACGAGAAAACTCTTTTCCAATTCCGCCAGCTGCTCCTGTAATAAGTGCTACTTTTTTCATGGTAATAAAATTTGTTGTTTAATTTATACCACAAAATTATAGAGCTATGTAGATGAGATATTTACCCTATGGTAAAAAATGAAATTTTATATATTTTTCCTGATTCTACTCAGACTTTGTTGAGTAACTCCCAAAAATGAAGCTATGTGTGAAAGTTTAGCCTTTTGAAAAAGGTATGGATGTTCTGCCAATAATTTTAAATAGCGCTCCTCTGCTGTTTTAGTATGAATATCCATTATTCTCCTACTAAAGGTCATAGCAAATTCGGCGAACAACTTTCTAAGTTCTTTGTCAGCAGTTTTTACCTTGTTATTGATGATACTAAATTGTTCCGAAGTAATTAGAAGTATTTCTGTATCATCTAATGCTTCAATAAATAATATATTTTCTTCTTTTCTAAAAAAACTGAAAGGAGAAGTAACAATTGAATTTTCGCTTGAAAACCAATGTGTGACTTGATTACCTTCTAAATCCAAATAATAAAGCCTCAAGAATCCTTTTAGGATATAATAAAAATAGTCACATCTTTGACCAGCTTCAAGCAGTAGTTCACCTTTTTTTACACTTCGATTAGTGAGTTCAAGATTGAATTCTATGTTCCAATTCATCAGATTTTTAGAAGAAAGAAATTCGGTGCTAAACATTGTGCCAACGATTTTGTTATAATAAGCTGTTGTACTTATATCTGATTCTTTAAAAATAAATTTGATACAAGTTATCTAAAATTATACAGGAAAGATAATTATTATGATTCAGTTATGAGTTCACTTAAGATAATTTGTTGGATTAGAAGGAGTAGTGGATTTGCTTTTTTAATAAGAATTAAAAACCGAACAATAGCATTCCAATGCCAATGTTCGGTTTCCTAATTTTTAAAAATGCTTTTAATTTGATATTCAAATTTCACACTTTAGTTTATAAGAAAAGAATTTACTTCCAAATAAAAACTGTGATAAGTCCAACAATTATTGAATATAAAATTGATAGTGTAATTTCAAATTTAAAATTGTCTTTACTTTTTTTCATTTTTGAATCCTTATCAATTTTTAATAATTCTTCTAGTTGCAATTCTTCCATCTGAATTTGTAATTTTCAAAACGTAAATTCCTTTAACTAAATTGGAAAGATCAATTTTTAATTCTTTCGTTTCTATTATTTCTTTACCCAAAATATTATGAACTACAATTCTTTTAATTTCATAACCATTAAGCATATCAACTGTTATAGAGTTTGATGCGGGAATTGGATAAACTTTAATTCCTTTATTAAATTCTTCATCAACTATACTTGCTGTAACTGGACTAAACATTGCTGTAACGGTTTTATCGGCATCCATTGTAATGGTTAATGGATTTGCAGTTCCTGATGCATCTCCGCTCCATCCATCAAATTGATATCCAGCATCTGGTGTTGCCGTTAATTCCACTAAAGTTCCATCGTCATAAGTTCCTCCTATTGGATTAGGATTTGTACTTACAGAACCATTTGTAGCATTAATAGTTAATGAACGATGAATCTTACTAAACATTGCAGTAACTGTTTTATCAGCATCCATAGTAATGTTTAATGGATTTGCTGTTCCTGATGCATCACCGCTCCATCCATCAAATTGATATCCAGCATCTGGTATAGCTGTTAACTCAACTGAAGTTCCATCATCATAAGTTCCTCCTGTTGGATTTGGGTTTGTACTTACAGAACCATTTGCAGCATTAATAGTTAATGTACGCTGAATCTTACTGAACATTGCCGTAACTGTTTTATCAGCATCCATAGTAATCGTTAATGGATTTGTAGTTCCTGTAGCATCTCCGCTCCATCCATCAAATTGATAACCTGCATCTGGAGTTGCTGTTAGAGTAACATCGGTCCCTTCGTTATAAGTGTTATTAATAGCACTTGGATTAGTGGTTACATTACCACCATTTGAATTAATAGTTAATTGATATTGAAGAGGAGGAAGGGTATATCGAAATAACCCATTTGTTGTAGCTAAGAATAAGTTACTACCTTCAATATCCACTCCGATTAAAAAACTTGAAGCTACACTAAATACATTGATAATGAAACCTGATCCGTCTTTTGAAATCCTCCTTATTAAGTTTGAACTATCTGTAAGAAAGTAAATTTGATCACCGTAAACACTTATAGCATTAACACGAATATTGGATCTAACTGTTTGAAAGTTAGAATTAGGTTGTGATAAATCTAATTTATAAACACCACCAGCGTTTCCAGTTTGATTATTAGCAACGTACAAAGTGTCACCATCTACTTCACTGTCAATAACACTTCCGAAATACACATTTAAATTCGCCAGTTTAGTTGATGTATTATTTTCGTAGCGATAAACTTCACAAAAATTGTTATTACTGTTTTTTGAGATGTAATGAATTATATCATTGTAATAGAAAACAGTAATTATTGTTTTGCCAGGGAAAAAAACATTTACTGTATTATTCGTTAAGTTAAATCTTACAATTCTGGATTGACCAGCTGCAATTAAATAATTACCTGTTGAATTGGCGTATAAATTTCTCTGATCTAAATTTACATTAGCTGAAGTGTTTAGATTAGATCCTGTGGCGTTTGTAGTGGTTACATCAACTTTATTAATAAGTGTAGAGTTGATTTTACCATAGGCATAATCGTTTACAACTTCAAACCCGGTGGTCGATGCCCAGCCTGTTAAATCGTTAATTTTAGTTTGTGCTTGTAAAGAAAGAATCAAAAAAAAGATTACAAATTGTATTAGTCTTACCATGATTTTGTGTTTAAATTACAACACAAATCACCATAAAAAGTGGCTTATATTTATCACTTGACTTCCTTTACTACCTAAGTATCTTCCGAAGTGCTATAATTGATTGATGAACCTTAAAAATTCTTGTTTCTTTTCTTTTGTTATAGATACTATTTTATCGTTATCCATAATAATATAACCACCATCTTTTCTAATATATTCTTTTATATAGTTGAGATTTATAAAAAACGAACGATGAGGTTTATAAAATATCTCATGATCTTTTAAGAGATCGGTATAATGTTTTAATGGTTTACTAGTTAGTATTTCATTCTCATTTTTGATGTATATTTTGGTATACATTCTATCTGCTTCAAAAAACATTACATCTTCAAATTTTATAAACTTAACGCCATTTGCATGTGGAATTGCAATCTTCTTAAATTTAGAAGAAGTCAAGTTATCCTTTAATTCTTTTAAATGCTTATTGATTAAGTTATATCCTCCTTTTTCAATTATTTTTCGAATAGAGTTTTCTAACTTGGTTGGATTAACAGGTTTTAATAAATAGTCTACTGCGGACAATTCAAAAGCTTGAATTGCGTACTCATTATATGCAGTTACAAATATGATTTCAAAATTAAAAAAGTCTTTATCTATAAAATCCAATATTTCAAGTCCAGAATGATCTGGCATTTCTATATCCAATAGTACGATTTGTGGTCTAAATTGTTTTATAGATTCTATGCCAGACTTTAAATCTTCACTTTCTTGAATTTCAATTGCATTTGGAAAGCTATCTTCAATTAAAGATTTCAACAAATTCCTTGAGCTTTGCTCGTCATCTATAATAAGTATTTTCATAATCAATTATTAGGAATTTTAATTATTACTTCTGTTCCTGAAGGTTCATTATTCGTATCATATAAATCAATGGTTTCAACATTTAAATTATTGTATTTAATTGAATTTAATAATTCAAGTCTGTTTTCAGTTGTTTTGGTAGCGAAAGATTTATGATATTTATATTTTCTAGTCTTTATTTGATTAGCTTTTACTCTTCCAACTCCATTATCTATAATTTTACAGATGATAAATTTTTGATCTTCACTTAGATTAAAACTAACTGTAAGTTTTCGATCACCTTTTTTGTTTAATAATCCATGTTTTAAGGAGTTTTCTATGTAGGGCTGAATCAGCATTGTCGGTATTTTAATCTCTTGAGTTTCGATTCTTTTGTCTACATCAATACGGAAGGATAGGGTATCACGAAAACGCAGTTTCTCAATACTTAAATATGTGTCAAGTGTTGCTATTTCGTCAGATAAATAGATTTCAGATTGACTACTATGTCCCAAATAAACTCGAATTAAATTAGAAAACATACCAAGATATTCAACAGCAACTCTTTTTTGGTTTTGCATGATATAGTCTTGAATAGAGTTCAATGCATTGAAAATAAAATGCGGATTCATTTGAGACCTTAGATTTTCTAATTTTAAAGATATTAACTCCATTTCTTTTTCTTTTTCGACTATGCGTTTTTTGTAATAATAGCTTAAGATAAGTAAGAGGATTATGGTTAATACTAGAATAAACCACCAGGTTTTATAAAAAGGACTTTTAATGTTTAATTGAATACTTTTTGTATTTGTTTCTCTCGAACTAAAGTTTTCTTTACCCTTTATTTCTAATTCATAATAACCAGGTTGTAGACTGTTAAAAACTAACGTATTTGAGTTTTTAGGAATAGAGGTCCATTTTTGATCTTTATTTTTAAACCTATAGAAGTAAGTTATATTACTTTGAGATTTATATCCGTTTATGTGAAGGTCAAATTGAATTTTTCGCTCTTCCGGATCGAGAAAGTATTCGGAACTCGTGGCCCTAATTTTATCATTTATGTAAACATTTTCTATATAAAAATCATAAAGTTTTTGCTTTCTAAAGACTTTTTGTTTGTCAAACGAATAAACTCCTTTGTTCGTACCTAAAGCTATTTTGTCTTTTAAAACCACTAAATCTGTAATTCTATAATTACCGATTCCGTCGATTTCTGTCAAGTTTTTAAACTCATTTAATTCTGAGTTAAAAAGCTGAACACCGTTATCGCTAATAATCCATAAATAATTACCATCCGATTTTATTTTCCTGATTTGATTAGATAGCAATCCTTCTGAAATTCTGTAAACTCGAGAAAGTTTTCCATTTTCTAGAGCTATTAAACCATGATTGAACGTGGATATCCAAATTATTCCGTTTGATGTTTCTTCTATGTCAACACCAAAAATAGATTCGTTGTTAAACTTAAGTTCTTTAGAATCACCATTGATCTGGTAACAATACAAACCATCTACATAGTTTACGTAAATCTCTTGTCTTTTCTTACTGTAGAAATTGGCGTAAGACCTTTTCCTTCCTAATCTTAAACTTTCATTTTTTTCTTTATCTAATATTTCGGCATAGGCAAACGAACTATATATGAATCTGTTTTCGTCGATTATTGATAGAGATTTTGCATTTCTGAAATCAAATTGATTGGCTTTAGAATTCTTTTTTAAAGAGAAGTTTTCACTATTTAAAACAAATGACCTCGAAGTTAGGCTCACATAAATTTCATCTTTTTTATTATATGCAATTTGATTTACTCTTTCAAAAAATGGATTTTTGATTTGAGTAGCTTTTCCTGATTCTAAGTTTATAGAGGTAAGTTTACCATTGGTAGATCCAGCGATTAAATATTGATCATTTATATTTTCAATAACACTTATATTGGTGTTTTTCTCAGGAAGATTATACTTTTCAATACCTAAATTTGGAATAATATAAATTCCTGTACTAGCAGAGATAAACCAATAATTACCTCTTGAATCTTTAAGGATTTTTGTGATTTCCTTACCTTCAAAATAGGTGTTGGATAATTTAAATTCATTATTTGAATATGCATAAACATAAACGGCATCTCGAAAGCATAACCAAATTTTTGAAGATTCATTGAGCACACCAGTAATTATACTTTCTTTTCTGCTATTTGAATTCTTGAATAAGTCTGTTCGTTTATTGTTGAAGTAAAGTATTGATTTTTCTAATTTACGGTCAAAAGATTGATGAATAAAGTTATTGTTGAAGTTAAAAGCGAAATTGGCATTGAAAATAGTATTGTTATTTTCAGCTTTTAATTTTACTCCTTTGGATTCCTTAGACGATATATATTTGAGAGTTTTATTTTGTAAATAGAATAAACTGTCATTTTTCTTTAAGGAATAGGAGATTATACCATTGTATTGATTTTTAATCTTGATATCCTTAGTTTTTAAATCAATAGATAAGATTTTGGTATCACTTACCACAATCATTTCATTGTCAAAAAAATAAAATAAGGCTAATTGATCTTTGGTATACTCTTTTAAATCAATAAATAGTTCTAGTTTACCTCCATTTACAAAGAAATATTGTCCAGAAATATTGTTACACCAAATTCTACCTAAATTATCCTCTTTCAGTCCGAAAACGGATAAAGCTCTTTTTTTATCGTTTGTGTAATTTTTGAACTCTTTGCCATTATAACTGTAGAGTCCGGTATTTGCAGCTAACCAAATTATTCCCTTTTTATCTTCATAAATGTCATAGTATTCAATATCTGGCAAACCATCCTTTTCTGTAAATTGAAAAAAATAAGGGTGCTGTGCTTCAATTTTTTGAATTAACAGTATTAGAAATAAAAGTAATAAGTAGAGTTTTGTTTTTATCACCTACACAAAGTACAATTTTATTTATGGGTTGGTTGAAAATAATTATAATTCCTTCTGCAGAACTTCCTAAGGATTGAAGTTATTTTCTAAAGCGTTTGATTATAAATAAAGCAGCTTAGGAATCATTTATTATTTTTTCCTGTAAACTCGAGTAACAAGTGAACAAATAAAAATCACAAAAATAGAACTTAACCATAACCAATAACCTACTAAAACATGGTCAATTTTACCTGTAGTTCCGCCTTCATTAATTATTATTCTATCAACTAAAAAGAAACAAAAAGAAAAGAGTAGAGCTAAACCACTTGTGATAAGTGCAAATTTCTCTTTTTTGAATAAGAAAATCATACTTAGAAGTAGTAAAGGATTTGCTAACCAAACAATTCCAATAAGATTAAAATTTAACCAACCTAATAAGAAAGCAATTAATCCGATCGCTCCAACTGTATCTTTACCAGTTCCTTCTACACTATAACAAGGTTGTGTTAGTGAAACTAATAGAAACAAGATACTAATTAGAACAAAAAGTTTCTTTTGAGACGTTTTCATTAACTATATTTTTTCTTACGTAAATAGTTAAATGTAAATCCAAAGACAAATAATAATGTAAGTGGTAAAACAATATTGAAAAACTGCCAAAAGCTACGTTCTTTAAAAGCTTTTTGTTTATCTAAACTATTCAATTGAACGGTTTTATTTCTTAGCGAAATTAATCCTGAATCGTCGAGAAGATAATCTACTGTGTTTAACAAGAAATCTTTATTTCCAAAACGTTGTTGAGTCCATTTATCAATGCCTAAATCATAAGGCTGGCCTTTCAAAATTTGATTTTTGGCGATATCTCCATCAGCAATAACCACCATTTTATTTTCAGATGAAATTTTCTTGTAATCGGAATAGTTAAATGGTCGTGTTCTGTTTTCGTAAGCTGAATTGAATTTTCCTTCTAACAAAACTGCTAACAATTGACTTCCCGCGGTATATTCTTGCTGAATTGGTTCTTTGGCAATACTTTCTAGTTCAACAATTGTTGGAGCTCCAGTAAGCTTAGATAGCACGGAACTTACCAAAAGAGGTGTTTTCTTAATGTCTTTTTTTAAGGTATCAATCTGTGTTGTAAACCTAAATCGTACTGGTAATACATTTTTCGTGATTGGATGATTTGGATTCCCTTGTACTAACGGATGATAGAACCAATCATAGCTTTCAAACTGAGCTTGGTTTCCTAAATTACCCGAAGCCAAAGTTAATTTTGAAGCATATAAGTCTTGAACTAATTTATTATTGATACGAACTCCATAACTAAATAATAAATCTGTCAAATCTAGTTCTCGTCTGTAGGCCAACATTCTTCCTTCGTTATATAAACTATCGGTATCTGAATATAAGTTATCAATCATCCATAACGATTTCCCACCATTCATGATATATTGATCTAAAACCAATTTCTCTTCATGAGAAAATTTTTGAGAAGGTTTAGCTATAATTGATAAATCATATTGTTTGAGTTGATCGATTGTTTTCGAAGGATTTTTTTCAATCGAGTCTAAAGTGAATTTTGCTAAGCTATATTTTTTTCCAAGCGCACTTAAAAAACTAAACAAACGAATATCTTCGAGTTCACCATTTCCTGATAAAACAGCAATTTTCTTTGTTTTATTTTGAGTAATAAGTTCAATAGCATTTACAAAAGAATGCTCTAAAGAAGAAATAGCATTTTCAAGTTGAGATTCTTGAGATTTTGACATGGTTTCAGGTAGCAAAGGAACAGTAATGGCTTTTTCACCATAAAATAATGCTGCCCATGGAAAAATCAAAGCTTCTGAAAGTTTACCATTTTCCTCAACAGTCAACTGACTTGGCATCATTCCGTTTTTAACCAATTCTTCTCTGATATCATCAGGATTTATAAATCGAAAACGAATATTAGAATTTTCTGCTTGAAGTTCTTCTAAAAACTGACGCGTTTCAATTTGTAATCTTTTGAATTCAGAAGGAAAGTCTCCTTCCAAATACACATTTACAATTAACGAAGTCTCTAGATTATTGACTATTTTTTTCGAAACTTCAGAAAGTGTATATCGTTGGTCTTTTGTTAAATCAATTCTTGTGAAAAAAGTTCCAGAAACAAAGTTTAAAAAGATCAAACCAACTAAAACAAAAAGGCTCGTTTTGAAATTCTTACTCATTGTCTAATTGTTTTTTGGTTAGAAATAAAAAGAAAAAACTCACGCTTATAAAGTAAATAATGTCTCTTGAATCAATTACACCACGACTTATACTTTTAAAATGTTCGTTAAACCCAAATTGTTTAATGTAATAACCTGAATTTCCTGATAAGTTTGCAATGGCATCGAATCCGTAGAAAACAAAAAAGGAAATAAATACTGCAAGAATAAATGCTACGATTTGATTTTTAGATAGAGTAGAAGTAAATAATCCAATGGCGCAATATCCAGAAGCTAAGAATAACATTCCAAAATACGAACCAAGAATACTTCCTAAATCTAAATTCCCAACAGGATTTCCTAAAGCATAAATAGAGTATACATAAGTTAGCGTTGGTAAAAGAGCAATAATTACTAAAAATAGAGCAGCAGTATATTTGCCCAAAACAATTTGCCAATCGGTTAAAGGTTTGGTCTTTAAAATTTCTAGTGTTCCAGTATTAAATTCATCTGCAAAACTCTTCATAGTAATGGCAGGAATTAAAAACAAAAACAACCATGGAGCGATATAAAAGAATGAATTTAAATCTGCAAAACCAGCATTTAAAATATTAAAGTTGTCTTTTAAAACCCATAAAAATAAACCGTTTACCAATAAAAATACTCCAATGACTAAATATGCCACTGGAGAGGCAAAAAATGAGTTGAATTCTTTTTTAAAAATTGATTTCATTAATTATAAAAATAAAGAAAATCCAATGGATGCACTAAATGTGTCAATAGCCAAATGATCTCCGCTAAAATTAGCAAAGCTATCATAAAATGTATTTTGATAATTAATTGATAGCTCTATGTTTAATATTTCATGAACAAAATAACCTACTCCTACACCTAAAAGGAGTTCTTCAATATTATTTTCCGATTCGGTAACAGTAGGAAACGAAGGGTCAATAAATCCAATACTTTCTAATTTCGAACTAGAACGCCCAACACCATATTTAAATTGTCCGAAAAAGTTAAAATCATTATTTACAGGATAATAATATTTAACAAAAGGAGAAACTACAAATGCAGTTGAATTTCTTTCAGATACATCATTTTCTGAATTAGAAAAAGATAAGGATAAATCTAATCCAAGAAATAAGTTGTCAATAATAGAATAACCAATTTGAGGAGAAAAGCTAAAAGAAGTAGTTGAATCATTTTCAAAGCTAGAACCTGAAGAACTATTTATAATTCGAGAAGAACTACTTGAAAAAGATAATGGTGTATTTAATCCGATTAAAAATTTTCCTTTTTCTGTTTGTGCAAAAGATGACGTGATAGTCATCACTACAAATAGCAATTGTAGAGTTTTAATTTTCATATTATGAATTTTTGAATTTAGGGCAAACTTACAACTTTATCTACACTCCAAGCGAGTGGCTTATCGTTAAAAAACACTTTGGTTTCAGCCCAAATATTTTGGAATAATTCTGAGTGTCTGTAGTTTTCTAAATCTTCTTCTTTATCCCAATAACTATAAGTGAAAAATATGCTTGGATTTGTTTTATCTCTGTATAACTCTAGTAATCGGCACCCAGGAAAGTTTCGTATAAATTCTTTCTTCTTGTCAAAGTTTTCTAGAAAAGTTGGAATTTTATCGGGTTGAAAACTCATTTTAACAATGCGTACAAACATAAATTGAATATTAAATTGTAGTAAAATCTGGAGTACTAGGATTTGTAAATTCTATGGTTATTCTATCTCTGTAATCTAAACCTAGTAAGGTTGAAGCTCCTCCAACCGTTTTTAAATTACTTCTGTAAATAGCAATTTCTAAATAATTTGCAGAATTAAATAAAGCTAACTTTTTACCATCAAACTGTCGTATATCAGAAGATTCGAAATTTACAATTTCGTTATACTGATTATGAATTTTATCGAATGTATATCGTCTGGCAGTAACCTTAAATGGTCTGTCTTTTCCGATTTCTACAAACATTTTTTTGCTGATATTACTAATTACATTCCCATAATTATCAATGTAAATAACACCACCAACAATAATTGTTTTTTCTTGGTTAACCTTTGGTTGAATTTCAACCATTTTTTTGAAAGTGCTAATTTCTTTTCCAACTACATCAAGTTTTCCGCCTCTAGCAATAAAACTGGCTACTTTTACAAAAACATCTAAAACAGGAAAGCTACTTTCTATATGATTGTGAATATTAATTTCAACAATCTTAGATGGATTAATTTCGGAAGCAATCATAGATATAATTCCGTTATCTGGACAAATAAAATAATGCTCATCCAGCAATAAAGCGATGTGTTTATTTTGACTACTTAATTCAGAATCAACTCCTACGATATGAATAGTTCCTTTAGGAAAACTTTTGTAAGCGTTTTTTAAAATGTAAGCAGTTTCTGCAATATTAAATGGAGTAATTTCATGAGTAATATCAACAATATTAGCTTCTGGCAATTCCGAATATA
Source organism: Tenacibaculum sp. 190524A05c (assembly GCF_964036595.1). Lineage (NCBI taxonomy): Bacteria > Pseudomonadati > Bacteroidota > Flavobacteriia > Flavobacteriales > Flavobacteriaceae > Tenacibaculum > Tenacibaculum platacis. The sequence goes on from NZ_OZ038523.1 coordinate 129,976, forward strand.
TTGCTCCTTTAACAGCACCAACAAAATGATCCTTAAGGCCAAAATCGGTAGTTAAAGTAATAAGCGCCATTTAAACTATTAATTGTTAATTATTTTGTGAAAAACTCTATTGAAAATTAAGACAAAGCTACATAAATGAATAAAATAATTACTACATTTAAGCATAATAAAATTAAAAAAGCCTAGCATTTGAACGAAAGAGTAATTGAACTTACAGAAATCAATCCTAAAGAATTCTTTGGTGCACAAAACAGCACTATCTCCCTATTAAAAACTTATTTTCCTAAAATCAAGATTGTTGCCCGAGGTAATAAACTGAAAATCTATGGTGATCCTGAAATTTTAGATGAGTTTGAAATTCGTTTGGAAAGATTAATAAAGTACTATAATAGATATAACAAGTTAGACGAAAATAGCATTGAAAGAATTTTAACGTCTAACGGAAAAGAGGATGAGGAAAGAAAATTTGGTGATAAGAGTGATGTTTTAGTTCACGGCGTAAGTGGAAAAACCATTAAACCACAAACTGAAAACCAACGTAAAATGGTGCAACTCATGCGAGATAATGATTTGCTATTTGCTGTTGGTCCTGCTGGAACTGGAAAAACGTATACCGCTGTAGCTTTAGCTGTAAAAGCTTTAAAAGAAAAAGACGTTAGAAGAATTATCTTAACGAGGCCAGCAGTAGAGTCTGGTGAAAATTTAGGGTTTTTACCTGGTGATCTAAAGGAAAAGTTAGATCCATATATGCAACCGTTGTATGATGCATTGCGTGATATGATTCCTTCTGAAAAATTACAAGTTTACCTTGAAAACGGAACAATTCAAATTGCTCCTTTAGCATTTATGCGTGGTAGAACTTTAGATAATGCTTTTGTAATTCTAGATGAAGCACAAAATACAACTCATGCGCAAATGAAAATGTTTTTAACTCGTATGGGAAGGAATGCTAAGTTTGTAATTACAGGAGATCCGGGTCAGATTGATTTACCAAGAAAACAAGTTTCCGGATTAAAAGAAGCGCTACTTGCACTTAAAAGTATTGAAGGAGTAGGACAAATCTATTTAGATGATAAAGATGTTGTACGTCATAGATTGGTAAAGAAAATTATCAAAGCTTATAAGAGTATTGAAACCGAATAATATGCATGTTTAAAGATTTAGGCTTACAAGAGAAATTCTACGTTTTTTATATTTATCTAATAGTATTAGGTATTGTAAGTGATGCAATTTTTTATGGAATTATTGGTATTCAATATTTAAACTATGTTTCAATTTTAGATGCGTTAATTTCTCCCTTTAGTTTACTTACAAATAGCTGGAAACTTACATTGTTTTTGAGTATCATGTTTTATTTAGTGTATCTGTATACAACTAAGTGGTCTTTTCAATTACATAAAAGAAATAGAACAAAAAAGTGGTATAAAAAACTATATAATGTTGAGAAATGGGACAAGCTATATAAGGATATAGAAGATAAAAAAGATGTTGTTCCAACGATGCTAGTTTTATTTTTCGTGTTATTTATTTCGTTACGACTAGGAATGGGAATTGGAACAAATATTAAAATCAAAGAACAACGATTGCAGCCAGATTATAATTTGGTTTTCAAGGATAACAGTATTAAAAAGATTCGGTTGATCGGACAAAATAGTTCGTTTATATTTTATGTAGAGAACCAAGAAAAAATTATTTCAGTAACTCCTTTATCAGATAACATAAAGCAGATAAAAAGAATTCCACAAGAAGATTAAAAAGTATATTTTTGCGCTTTACAACAACGCAACAATAAATGAATACAATTAACGAAACAAACTTCAATTTCCCAGGACAAAAGTCGGTTTACAAAGGGAAAGTGAGAGAGGTGTATAATATAAATGACGAGGAATTAGTAATGATTGCTTCTGATCGTTTATCAGCTTTCGATGTAATTATGCCTCGCCAAATTCCATTCAAAGGACAAATTTTAAATCAAATTGCAACAAAAATGATGAATGATACTGCTGATATTGTTCCAAATTGGTTAGTTGCAAATCCTGATGAAAATGTAGCTGTGGGATATTTATGTGAGCCTTTTAAAGTAGAAATGGTAATTCGCGGATATTTATCAGGTCACGCCGCTCGTGAATATAAAGCAGGAAAAAGAATGTTATGTGGTGCTGCAATGGCAGAAGGAATGAAGGAGAATGATAAATTTCCAGAGCCTATTATCACACCATCTACTAAAGCCGATAATGGAGAACATGATGAGGATATTTCTAGAGAAGAAATCCTTGCAAAAGGAATTGTTTCGGAAGAAGATTATTTAATTTTAGAAGATTATACTAGAAAATTATTCGCTCGTGGAACTGAAATTGCTGCTCAAAGAGGATTAATCTTAGTAGATACTAAATATGAATTTGGTAAAACTAAAGATGGAAAAATTGTACTGATTGATGAGATCCATACACCAGATTCATCTCGTTATTTTTATGCAGATGGTTATGCTGAAAGACAAGAAAAAGGAGAGAAGCAAAAACAGTTATCGAAAGAGTTTGTGCGCCAATGGTTGATTGAAAATGGATTTCAAGGAAAAGAAGGCCAGCAAATTCCAGAGATGAGTGATGACAAGATTGAAGAAATCTCTAATCGTTATATAGAATTGTACGAACAGATTACGGGAGAACAGTTTGTAAAAGCGAATACTGAGAATATTTTGAATCGAATAGAAAGTAACGTTACAAACTATTTGAATAAGTAAAATAAAAAAAAGAGAAGTTTTTCAACTTCTCTTTTTTGTTTTAGATTTTGGTGTTGTGTTATTGAGGCATCACAACAGTATCAATAGCGTGAATAATTCCATTACTCGCTTCAACATCTGTCATAATTACTTTCGAAACATTCCCTTTTGCATCTTTTAAAAGTACATTTCCGTCTTTAATCATTGCAGTTAAGCTATTTCCTTGAACTGTTTTAATAACAAATTTTCCATTGTTTGCTTTAATTGCTTTTACTACAGCTTTTGCGTCAAATTTCCCTGCAACTACATGATAAGTTAATACCGCAGTTAAGATCTTTTTGTTTTCTGGCTTTAGTAAAGAATACACCGTTCCTTCTGGTAATTTTCCAAAAGCATCGTTTGTTGGAGCAAATACAGTAAATGGTCCATCTCCGTTAAGTACATCAACTAAGTTAGCTGCTTTAACTGCTGCTACTAGAGTTGTGAAATTGTCGTTTGAAGCTGCAACACCAACAATTGTTTCTTTAGCTTTTTCTTTCTTTTTATCGTTAATTGGATCAGTTGATATGTTATTTCCGTATACAGTTATTGTAGAAAAAGTAATTAATAATAGTAGTGCTAAGTTTTTGAATTTCATAATATTAGTTTTAAGTTTTAGCGAAGTTATTACTTAATAAAACACAAAATGTTTAATGTTTTGTTAAAAAAACTAAACAAAATATTAACTTTGATTTCTAAACTATTATTATGCCGTCAAAAAAAGATATTCGTCCAGTCCTTAATCTGAACTCTTCGGGAGCAACTGAAGCATTTCAGAATATTACATTACGTCCCATTCTTAAGTTGCAACACTCCATTATTATTTTAATGTTTAAAAGTTGGGCGGTGAAACATAAAATAAGATTATCCTCTATTACTCTGGAAGGTTTGAAGGAAATATTGGAGAAGTCTCTTTCAAAAAATAATGCGATCAAGAATCAATTATTAGGAATTACAATTGGTCATTTTACAGATGAAGAATATGAAACTTATGCATTAAATTCATCTGAATACAATAAAAGGATATTCACGATGATAAAGCAAAGACTTTTTGATAGTTTTGAAGAAATCAAGAATATTACTGAATAATGAAGGCTGTTTCAATTAAAATCTTAAAAGACGAATTAAAATATAAATCTTCGGAAGAACTATTAGAACTTTGTTTAAGATTGTCCCGTTTTAAGAAAGAGAATAAGGAGTTATTAACTTATTTATTATTTGAATCACAAAACGAAGATAGATATATTGAAACTATAAAGCTAGAGGTTGATCAAATGTTTGAAGAGATAAACACCAAGAGTTTCTTTTACATTCGAAAAAGTGTAAGGAAGATTTTAACTTCTATCAAAAAGCAAATTCGCTATTCAAAAAAGAAAAGCACTGAGGTTGAATTATTATTGTATTTCTGTTTAAAGCTAAAACAGTTTAAACCATCTATAAGTAGAAGCCCAAGACTTCAAAAAGTGTTTGAAACTCAAATGCGAATGGCAAAAAAAGCCATGTATACTTTACATGAAGATTTACAATACGATTATACAATGCTGATTGAAGAAATTGAGAATTGATATAATAGAGTTAATAATGAATCATTTTCAGACAAATAAAATCGACTAATGCAGTAATAAAATCGATGAAAAACAAAATTTGAAAAGAATTATTAATTTTCTTGTACAAGGTGTTGTTGTTTAATGAAAAAGAAATAAATTGAGGCAACAAATCAATCAAGTATGAGTAATTACCATATCAAAAATCTAGAAGAATATTTTCAAGTATACAGAAAATCAGTAAGAAATCCAGAGAATTTTTGGGAAGAAATTGCTGAGGAACATTTCCTATGGAGAAAACGATGGAATAAAGTTTTAGATTGGGATTTTACCAAACCTGAAGTAAAATGGTTTGAAGGCGCTAAATTAAATATTACTGAAAATTGTATCGATAGACATCTAGTGACTCGAGGGAATAAAACCGCAATTTTATTCGAACCTAATAATTCAGAGGAGGAAGCACAACATATCACTTATAATGATTTACACAAACGAGTTAATAAGTTTGCTAACGTATTAAAAAGCAAAGGAATTAAAAAAGGAGATAGAGTTTGTATTTATCTTCCAATGATTCCAGAATTGGCAATTTCTGTTTTGGCTTGTGCTAGAATAGGAGCAATTCATTCTGTTGTATTTGCTGGATTTTCTTCTAATGCATTAGCCACGAGAATTAATGATTCTGAGTGTAAAATGGTAATTACTTCAGATGGATCTTACCGAGGAAATAAAACAATTGATTTAAAAGGGATTGTAGACGAAGCTTTAAAAGAATGTCCAACAATAGAGAATGTATTGGTTGTGAAAAGAATAAATTCTGATATCCAAATTAAGGAAGGAAGAGATACTTGGTTAGAACCATTATTAAATGAAGCTTCAGAAGAATGTCAAGCAGAAATTATGGATGCTGAAGATCCACTATTCATATTATACACATCAGGATCTACAGGTAAACCTAAAGGAATGTTGCATACAACTGCGGGTTACATGGTGTATACAGCATATACTTTTAAAAATGTTTTTCAGTATAGAGAGGATGATGTGTATTGGTGTACTGCAGATATAGGTTGGATTACTGGGCATAGTTATATTGTTTACGGACCATTAGCGAACGGAGGGACAACCGTTATGTTTGAAGGTGTTCCTAGCTATCCTGATTATGGTCGCTTTTGGGAAATTGTTGAAAAGCATAAGGTGAACCAATTTTACACAGCACCAACTGCAATTAGAGCCTTAGCTAAAGAAGGATTATCTCATGTTGAAAATCACGATTTATCTTCTCTTAAAATATTAGGAACAGTGGGAGAACCAATTAATGAAGAGGCTTGGCATTGGTATGATGATAATATAGGTAAACGTAAAAGCCCGATTGTAGATACGTGGTGGCAAACAGAAACAGGAGGAATTATGATTACGCCAATTCCTTTTTCAACTCCAACCAAACCAACATATGCAACTTTGCCATTTCCAGGAATTCAACCGGCTTTAATGGATGCTGAAGGAAATGAAATTAAAGGAAATCAAGTAGAAGGAAGGTTGTGTATTAAGTTTCCATGGCCATCTATGGCAAGAACTATTTGGGGAAATCATCAACGATATAAAGACACGTATTTCTCAAGTTTTGAAAACAAATATTTTACAGGAGATGGTGCTTTACGAGATGAAGTTGGTTATTATAGAATCACAGGAAGAGTAGACGATGTAATTATTGTTTCTGGACATAACCTTGGAACAGCTCCGATAGAAGATGCAATAAATGAACATCCTGCTGTTGCTGAATCTGCAATTGTAGGTTTCCCTCATGATATAAAAGGAAATGCATTGTATGGTTATGTGATTTTAAAAGATACTGGAGAATCGCGAAATCAGGAGAATGTTAGAAAGGAAATCAATCAGATTATTACTGAACAAATCGGACCTATTGCAAAACTGGATAAAATACAATTTACGCAAGGTTTACCTAAAACACGTTCAGGTAAAATTATGAGGAGAATTTTACGTAAAATAGCATCAAAAGATATTAGTAATTTAGGTGATACAAGTACGTTACTAAATCCAGAAGTAGTTCAAGGAATTATAGATGAGGCATTATAAGAATTGAAAAAATAATATTGATAAAAAGGAATCGTAGTAATGCGATTCCTTTTTTATTAAATAAATCTTAAAAAAGGATTAAAGGTTAGAGGTATAGATATTTTTCGTAACTTAAAAATCGATTAAAACTAACATAAAATGCCAACCTATAATCTAAAAATCAATGGTGAATTGGTTACTGTCACAGCCGATTCAGATACTCCCTTACTTTGGGTTTTAAGAGACGAATTAAATCTAGTCGGAACTAAATTCGGATGTGGAATTGCACAATGTGGTGCATGTACCGTTCATGTTGATGGTGTTGCCACTAGAAGCTGTCAATTACAAGTTTCTCTTTTAGATAAAGAGGAAATTACTACAATAGAAGGATTGTCAAAAGAAGGAAATCATCCGCTACAGGAAGCTTGGGAAACTGTTGATGTTCCTCAGTGTGGTTATTGTCAAGCAGGACAAATAATGACTGCTGCTTCTTTCTTAAAGGAAAACCCAAATCCAACTACTAGTGAAATTAGAGAAGCCATGCATGGTAATCTATGTAGATGTGCCTCATATAATAGAATTGAAAAAGCTGTAGCAATCGCTGCTGAAAAAATGTCTTAAAACTAATTATTATGAGCATACAAGAAAACAATTTAAGATTCAGTAGAAGAAACTTCTTAAGAACTTCTGCATTGGCCAGTGGAGGATTATTAGTTGGTTTTAATTTATTTACGGCTTGTAAGTCAGAGGCAAAACCACCAGTAGATATTGCAAATTTAAATTTCAATGATTTTAATGCATTTATTCAAATCGCAGATAATGGATATGTTTCAATATTTTCTCCTAATCCAGAAATCGGTCAAGGTGTAAAAACGTCTATGCCTATGATTATTGCAGAAGAATTAGATGTAGAGTGGGATAAAGTAAATGTAGTTCAAGCCAAATACAATAAAAAAGAATATACTCGTCAAGTTGCCGGAGGAAGTCAATCCATAAGGTTTGGTTGGGATGCATTAAGACAAACAGGAGCAACAACAAAGCAAATGTTAATTAATGCAGCTGCTGTAAAATGGGGTGTAGATGCTTCTACATGTAAAGCTTCAAAAGGAATGATAACGAATGAAAAAGGCGAAACTTTAGGTTATGGTGATGTTGTAAAGGAAGCTGCTTCTTTAGAGGTTCCGGAAAATGTAAAACTTAAAAAGCCTTCAGAGTATACAATTATAGGTAAAGACGCGATAAATGTCGACTTAAGGAATATTGTTACTGGAAAGCCATTATTCGGATTAGATTATAAAGCTGAAGGAATGTCATATGCTTCGGTTTTAAGACCACCAGCGTTTGGTCAAACATTAGTTAGTTTTGATGATACGGAAGCTAAAAAAGTAACCGGAGTAACCCAAGTAGTAAAGTTTGGCGACAAGGTAGCTGTTCTTGGAACGAATACTTGGGCTGCAATGAAGGGAAAAAAAGCCTTAAAAGCAGAATGGAGTAGCAATAAAGATTTAGAAAATACTGAGGATCATAATAGAATTCTAAACGGAATATTAGATGGAAAAGATTTTGAAGTACGCAGAAATGATGGCAATGTAGCTTCTGCATTTAAAGCGGCAGATAAGGTTATTGAAAGAACGTACCATTCTCCGTTTTTACCACATAACTGTTTAGAACCAATGAATTTCTATGCAGATGTTACATCAGAAAGAGTTCATTTAGTTGGTCCAATCCAAACACCGCAATGGACAGCTGGTAGAATAGCTAAGCTTCTAAATAGAGAAGAAAGTGAAATTGAGTTGGAAATGACTCGTATGGGAGGTGGTTTTGGAAGAAGACTCTACGGAGATTTTGCGTTGGAAGCCGCTGAAATTTCAAATCTTTCAAAAAAGCCAGTTAAGGTTGTATTCTCTAGAGAAGATGATATGACAGACGGAATTTATCGTCCTGCCATTAAATACAGAATTGCTGCATCACTCAAAGATGGAAAAATAACAGGTTATCATTTGAAGGAAGCTGCAGTTAATGGAAATATGTATGATTTAATTCCTAATTTTTTCCCTGCAGGATGTATTCCAAATTATAAAGTATCAACAAAAAACTATCAAAGTAAAATTACAACGGGTGCTTGGAGAGCTCCTTATACAAACTTCCTAGCTTATGCAGAGCAAAGTTTCTTTGATGAGATTGCTGAAGAGTTAGGAATAGATCCTTTACAGTTGCGTATAGATTTACTACAGAACGTAAAAAATACTACAGATGAAAAAATCGAATATTCTGGTCAAAGAATGGAAAATACGATTAAACTAGTAGAGGAAAAGAGTAACTGGAAAGAGCAAAAAGAAGGAGTTTATAAAGGCTTCGCTGCATACTATAGTCACAATACGCATGTTGCAGAGGTCGCAGAAATCGAAATGAAAGATGGATTACCGGTTGTTAAAAAAGTTGTTGCCGCTGTAGATTGCGGAATTGTAGTTAATCCAACGGGAGCAATCAATCAAATTCAAGGAGGTGTTCTTGATGGTATTGGGCATGCAATGTATGGAGATTTCTCTTTTAAAAATGGAAAACCATCTAAGAAGAATTTCGATACGTATAGATTAATAAGAATGAATGAAACTCCTCAAGTTGAGGTTCATTTTGTTCAAAATGAGTTGTCACCTACAGGTTTAGGTGAGCCTGGTTTACCTCCAGCAGGAGGAGCAGTTGCAAACGCTATTTATAAAGCAATGAATAGTAGGTTGTATAGTCAGCCATTTGTAAAAGAACTAGAAGAAAATAAAACTGAAGTTCGAGGTTAAGTTGAACTATTGTATAAAAAGATGTCGATATTCGACATCTTTTTTACTTTTTCGTCATATCAAAAAATCAGTTTCAAAAACGAAAACGTTTTTGTTTAGTATTTAAAAATCCGCTCAAATTATTAAATTGATAAATCGATAATAAAATAATACGAAATCGATTTTTCTCTAAACAGTTTTTTACGAATGTGTTAATTTATTAACTTCTGTCAGTAAAAACGGCTGTTTTTTTCAATAAAAATGATTTTTAAATTAACTTTGGAGACAAACAAATTCACAACAAAACAAAAGGATGAACATTAAAAAAGTACTCGTTGCCAATCGAGGAGAGATTGCTATTAGGGTTTTTAGAGCCTGCGTGGAAGTCGGGATAAAAACAGTAGGTATTTACACGTACGAAGATCGATATTCTTTGCATAGGTATAAAGCAGATGAGTGTTATCAAATTGGAGAAGATAACGAACCATTAAAACCATATTTAGACATTGATGCTATTATTAAAGTGGCAGTTGAAAATGATGTGGATGCAATTCATCCTGGTTATGGTTTCTTATCTGAAAATGCTGAATTCGCTCAAAAATGTGAGGACAACGGAATTATTTTCGTTGGGCCTAAAGTTTCAGTATTAAAAGCTCTAGGAGATAAAATTACTGCTAAAGAAGTTGCAGTAGCTAATAATGTTCCAATTATTCAAAGTAGTGATCAGGATTTAACTTCAATTGAAGTAGCTCTAGAAGAAGCTGAAAAAATTAGTTATCCTGTAATGTTGAAAGCGGCTTCAGGTGGTGGAGGTCGTGGAATGAGAGTTATCCGAAATGCCGATGATCTTAAAAAAGCATATCCAGAAGCTCAAAGAGAAGCACTGAATGCATTTGGAGATGACACCGTGTTTTTAGAAAAATTCGTTGAGAATCCTAAGCATATCGAAATTCAAATTGTAGCTGATACTCATGGTAACATGGTTCATTTATTTGAAAGAGATTGTTCAGTTCAAAGACGTTATCAAAAGGTAATTGAATTTGCACCTTCATTTGGATTACCAGAGGAAACTAAAAATAATTTATATCAGTATGCTCTTGATATTTGTGGAGCTGTAAACTACAATAATATTGGTACTGTTGAATTTTTAGTTGATGAGGATAATAGCATCTATTTCATTGAGGTCAACCCTAGAATTCAAGTAGAGCATACAGTTACTGAAATGGTAACTAATATTGATTTAGTAAAAACTCAGTTATTCATTGCTGGAGGCTATAAATTATCAGACAAGCAAATAAAAATTCCTAGTCAAGAATCAATTACAGTTTCAGGTTACGCATTACAATGTAGAATTACAACTGAAGATCCAGCAAATGATTTTAAACCAGATTATGGAGTTGTTACAACATACCGAAGTGCATCAGGATTCGGAATTCGTTTAGATGCAGGAAGTATTTATCAAGGAGTTAAAATTTCTCCTTTCTTCGATTCAATGTTGGTAAAAGCATCTGCAAGAAGTAGAACTTTGGATGGTGCTTGTCGTAAAATGCTTCGTGCTTTGGTTGAATTTAGAATTAGAGGTGTTGAAACAAACATTGCTTTCTTAAGAAATATTTTAAATCACCAAACCTTTAGAGATGGTGAAGTAACGGTTAACTTCATTAAGAATGAATCAAAATTATTTGAGTTCAAAGAACCGAAAAACAGAGCAAATAAATTAATAAACTTCTTAGGGGAAGTTGTGGTTAATGGAAATCCGGATGTAAAGAAAGTTGATCCGAGTCGTCAATTTTCTACACCGAAAATTCCTAAGTTTCCGAAATTAGATACTCATCCAAAAGGAACTAAAGATTTATTAACAGAATTAGGTCCTGAAAAGTTTGCGGAGTGGTTAAAGAAAGAGAAGAAAATTCACTTTACGGATACTACTATGCGTGATGCGCATCAAAGTTTATTAGCAACTAGAATGCGTACTACGGATATGTTGAAAGTTGCAGAAGGATATGCCAAGAATTTCCCGGATATCTTCAGTATGGAAGTTTGGGGAGGAGCAACTTTTGATGTTTGTCTGCGTTTTTTACAAGAGAATCCATGGGAACGTTTGGCATTATTAAGAGAAGCAATGCCGAATGTTTTACTTCAAATGTTAATTAGAGGGTCTAATGGAGTTGGTTACACAGCTTATCCTGATAACTTAATTGAAAAGTTTGTCGAGAAATCATGGGAAACTGGTGTTGATGTGTTCAGAATTTTTGATTCATTAAACTGGATGAAATCAATTGAACCTTGTATTAAACATGTAAGAAATAGAACAGAAGGTTTAGCTGAAGCTTCTATTTGTTACACAGGAGATATTTTAAATCCAAGTAAAACTAAATACGATTTAAAATATTACATCCAACTAGCAAAAGATGTTGAAAATGCTGGGGCTCATATTTTAGGTGTAAAGGATATGGCTGGTTTATTAAAACCACAAGCGGCATATGAATTAATTTCAGCATTAAAATCAGAAATTAATATTCCTATTCATTTACATACTCATGATACATCTTCTATTCAATCTGCTACATACTTAAAAGCTATTGAAGCTGGAGTTGATGTTGTAGATGTTGCTTTAGGAGGATTATCTGGATTAACTTCTCAGCCAAATTTTAACTCGATGGTAGAAATGCTTCGTTTTAATGAGAGAGAAAATCCATTAGATATGCATAAACTAGCAGAGTATTCAAACTATTGGGAAGCTGTTAGAGGATATTATTATCCATTTGAATCAGGATTAAAATCAGGAACAGGAGAGGTTTATGAACATGAAATTCCTGGTGGACAATATTCAAACTTAAAAGGACAAGCAATTGCCTTAGGTTTAGAAGATAAGTTTACTGAAGTAACTAAAATGTATGGTGAAGTAAACCAATTATTCGGAGATATTATTAAGGTTACGCCAAGTTCTAAAGTAGTAGGAGATATGGCGCAATATATGATTAGTAATGACCTTACTATTCAAGATGTAAAAGAAAGAGGAGATTCTATTTCTTTTCCTCAATCTGTAATTAGCTTTTTCAAAGGAGATTTAGGTCAGCCAGTTGGTGGATTCCCAGAGGATGTTCAAAAAATCATTCTTAAAAATGAAAAACCGTATACTGAACGTCCTAATGCACACCTAGAACCGATAGATTTTGAAAAGGAATTCAATGCATTTAAGAAGGATTTCTCAAAAGGAATGGGTAGAGAATTAGAAATTACAGATTTCTTATCCTATAAATTGTATCCTAAGGTGTACAAAGATGCCTATGAAAAGCATATGAAATATGGAAATGTGATGAATATTCCTACCAAAAACTTCTTCTTTGGTTTAGAAAAAGGGGAGGAGATCATGGTAGATATTGATCCGGGAAAACGAGTTTTAATTTCTTTAGTTCATAAAACTGATGCAGATGAAAATGGTAATGTAACTGTATTCTTTAAGATTAATGGACAAATGAGAGTTGTTTCTATTAAAGACAGCTCAGTAAGTGTAGAAAAAATAGAAAACACGAAGGTTGATGCGAGCGATGAAAATCAAATTGGAGCTCCACTACAAGGATTGTTATCTTCTGTTCTTGTTAAAGAAGGAGATATTGTTCAAGAAAACCAACCTTTATTTATTATTGAAGCAATGAAAATGGAAACTACCGTTACTGCTGTTTCAAGAGGAATTATAGAAAAAGTACAGTTACAAGCAGGTACTTTAGTTGATACAAATGATTTGGTGATAAAAATTAAGTAACACCTAGTTAAGTTTTTTGATTTACACAGAAAAAGGCTTAGTTTTGCCACCCAAACAAGTAATGTAAAAATGGTAAAGGATTTATTTGAGAGAATTAAGAGTGATAAAGGACCATTAGGTAAATGGGCAGATAAGGCGGAAGGATACTACGTATTCCCAAAACTAGAAGGGCCAATTTCAAATAGAATGATGTTTAATGGTAAACCTGTAGTTACTTGGAGTATTAACGATTATCTTGGTTTAGCTAACCATCCAGAGGTGTTAAAAGTAGATGGAGAATCTGCGGCAGCTGATGGAATGGCTTATCCAATGGGAGCTAGAATGATGTCGGGACATACTAAATATCATGAGCAATTAGAGAGAGAATGTGCTGAGTTTGTTGGTAAAGAAGCTTCTTATTTGGTAAACTTCGGTTACCAAGGAATGGTTTCGGCTATCGATGCACTTGTTTCTAAAGATGATATTATCGTTTATGATATGGATACTCATGCTTGTATTATTGATGGTGTTCGTTTACACGCAGGTAAGAGATTCGTGTATCGTCATAATGATATTGAAAGTTGTGAGAAAAACTTGAAGAGAGCTACCAAAATGGCGGAAAAAACAGGAGGAGGAATTTTATTAGTCTCTGAAGGAGTTTTCGGTATGAGAGGTGAACAAGGAAGATTACGTGAAATAGTAGCTCTAAAAGAAAAATATAACTTCAGATTATTAGTTGACGATGCTCATGGTTTCGGAACTTTAGGTGAAGGTGGTAGAGGTACAGGTTACGAGCAAGGTGTACAAGATGGTATTGATGTTTATTTTGCAACATTTGCAAAATCAATGGCAGGTATCGGAGCATTTTTTGCTGGAGATAAAGATGTAGTTCAATATTTACAATATAACATGCGTTCTCAAATGTTTGCTAAATCTTTACCAATGCCAATGGTAAAGGGAGCATTAAAGCGTTTAGATATGATTCGTACAATGCCAGAGTTAAAAGATAAACTTTGGGAAATTACGGGTGCTCTTCAAAGCGGACTTAGAGATGCTGGTTTCGATTTAGGTACTACGCAAACATGTATTACACCAGTATACTTAAAAGGAGATATTCCTGAGGCTATGGCAATGGTGCACGACTTAAGAGAAAATCATGGAGTGTTTTGTTCTATAGTTGTATATCCAGTTATACCTAGAGGAATGATCATATTAAGATTAATTCCAACTGCTCGTCATACAATTGAAGACGTAAATGAAACGATTAAAGCATTTACTGCCATTAGAGAAAAACTAGAAAATGGTACGTATAAGAAAATAGCAGAAGCAATAATGACTGCATAATCAAAAAAACTCGTGAGAAATCACGAGTTTTTTTTTAAAGAAAAAGTAAATTTGGAACTGTATTTGACAGTATAACGTTATGAGAAAATTGTTTTTTTGTTTTTTTGTTGCAACTTCACTTTTTGTGGATGCTCAAATAAAAGACACTTTACCTAATTTTAATGATGAATATTTTCTGGTAAGAGATGGAGATAGTTTAATGATCAAGTTAAACGAGGTTTCTGTTTTACCAAAACATAAATTTAAATCAAGAATAGATGTTAATTATTACTACTGGTTTAAGAAGAAAGTATTCAAGGCTTATCCGTATGCAGTTTTAGCTTCCAAACGTATTGATAGTTTAAATGCACGTTTAGGTAGAATTGAATCTAAAAGTAAAAAACGAAAATACGTAAAGAGAGTTCAAAAGTATTTAGAAGAGGAGTTAACAGATCAAATTAAAAAAATGACCAAAACAGAAGGTAGGTTATTGATTAAGTTGATTCATAGACAAACTGGAAAAACAGTTTTTCAAAATATAAAAGAACTTAGAAGTGGATGGAAGGCATTTTGGTACAACACAACAGCTAATATTTTTAGTCTTTCTCTTAAAGATGAATATCATCCCGAAACCGAAAATGAGGATTATTTAGTAGAAGATGTTCTGCAAAGAGCATTTATTGATGAAACTTTGGAATCTCAAGTTCCTAAATTAGATATTGATTCGTATCAAATTCTAGAATCGAGAAAAGGAGAAGTAAATGTTGAAACATATAAAGAGATGTTTGCTAAACTTCGTAAAAAGAGAAAAAGGAAAAAGAAGAAAAAAAAGAAATAGTTACTATAAAACTCTTTCCCAATATTGCGTGCCAAATAAAAATAAAAAATATCCTCTTACTTGAATCCTGTCAGGGTTGTTATCCAAAAGTTTAATTCTACAACGAAAGGTTTTTCCTAGTACTGGATGAAAAATAGTTCCCTTTTTATAGAACTTTCCAGCTTTTTCCATGTTCTTTATTATAGTTAACCCCAATACAGGTTTGTTCTTTTCTTCCCCTTTACATTTTATACAGAGATCTTTTTCATGTTCCTTCTCTAAGATTTCAATGATTTTACCAAAAATCTTTCCGTTTTGTTCATAAAGTTGAACAATAGAGACGGGTTTTCCTGTAGACTCATGTAATGTTTTCCATTTTCCAATAATGCTTTGTGATTTTCCTGATAGGGAAATCAGTATAATAGAGGTTAGGATGATTCTTTTATATGTTCTGTTTGGTAAAAACATGTTTAAGTAGTCGATTATTTGATCTAAAACATACATATATGTGTAGTATAATGTAGTTTTCGATTTAGAATTTTGAATATAGTTGATGTTTTTTGGCTAGAGTTATTGAATTAAATACGTTTTTCTGGAATATAATTAGATAGAGGGAGATCGATTTTGGAATTTATGAAGGAGAATTTAGGTGATAATTCGGATTTAATTGGAGTATAATTTCAATTCTAATGACTGATTTGAGAATACTATTAGATATAAAAGGACGTTTTTTTGATTTTTTGAGGCTGTATTTTGATGTTTGAATCTGTAGAAATCTTGGATAATATTAGTGTCTATTTATATAGTATCATATGAAAGGTAAAAAGACTTTAATTTTCTTTTTGGTATAAGTTTATGGTTAGCAGGTTTTTAGTTTTTATGGTTAAAAAAAGATTGATTTTTTTGTATAAAAAGTTTGTGGGAATGAGAAGTGGTTGTATATTTGCACCCGCAAACGGAAAAACGCAGGTTTGGTTTTGCGAAAGTTCATTAACAGATTGTAAATAAAAGTTTAATTAGGAGTTAAAAAAAAGTTGATTTTTTTCTTGCCGGTTAAAAATAAAAGCTTGTATATTTGCAGTCCGTTTTCGGAAGATGTTCATTGAGATTTTGGTTGTATGTTTTGAAAAAAATAAATCTAAAAAAAACTTCAAAAAGTTTTGTCAGATTAAAAATAGTTTCTAAATTTGCATCCGCTTTCAGAAATGAAGTAAACGATCACAGAGATTTTGGAATAACAAATAAGTTAATCAGTTCGATTCTGATGTCTTTACAAAGATTAAGTTAATTGAGGTTTTGGTTGAAATAGACTAAATATTAAGGTTAGCGAAGTTCATTGATAATATTGAAATTGACAGCGTAATTAAAGAGTAGAATAACACATAACTTCTACGAAGTTAAATTCTTTTGAAACTTATTCATTAAAATTATTAAAGATTTTACAATGAAGAGTTTGATCCTGGCTCAGGATGAACGCTAGCGGCAGGCTTAACACATGCAAGTCGAGGGGTAACAGGAGGAAGCTTGCTTCTTTGCTGACGACCGGCGAACGGGTGCGTAACGCGTATAGAATCTGCCTTGTACAGGAGGATAGCCTTTAGAAATGAAGATTAATACTCCATAATGTAGGGAAGTGGCATCACTATCTTACTAAAGATTTATCGGTACAAGATGACTATGCGTCCTATTAGCTAGATGGTAAGGTAACGGCTTACCATGGCTACGATAGGTAGGGGGTCTGAGAGGATTATCCCCCACACTGGTACTGAGACACGGACCAGACTCCTACGGGAGGCAGCAGTGAGGAATATTGGTCAATGGAGGCAACTCTGAACCAGCCATGCCGCGTGCAGGAAGACTGCCCTATGGGTTGTAAACTGCTTTTATACAGGAAGAAACAGACCTACGTGTAGGTCCTTGACGGTACTGTAAGAATAAGCACCGGCTAACTCCGTGCCAGCAGCCGCGGTAATACGGAGGGTGCAAGCGTTATCCGGAATCATTGGGTTTAAAGGGTCCGCAGGCGGTCAATTAAGTCAGAGGTGAAATCCCATAGCTTAACTATGGAACTGCCTTTGATACTGGTTGACTTGAGTTATACGGAAGTAGGTAGAATAAGTAGTGTAGCGGTGAAATGCATAGATATTACTTAGAATACCGATTGCGAAGGCAGCCTACTACGTATATACTGACGCTCATGGACGAAAGCGTGGGGAGCGAACAGGATTAGATACCCTGGTAGTCCACGCCGTAAACGATGGACACTAGTTGTTGGAATTATTCAGTGACTAAGCGAAAGTAATAAGTGTCCCACCTGGGGAGTACGGTCGCAAGATTGAAACTCAAAGGAATTGACGGGGGCCCGCACAAGCGGTGGAGCATGTGGTTTAATTCGATGATACGCGAGGAACCTTACCAGGGCTTAAATGTAGAGTGACAGGTCTAGAGATAGATTTTTCTTCGGACACTTTACAAGGTGCTGCATGGTTGTCGT